>NZ_DJTK01000049.1:25752-69559 GCF_002438225.1 Pseudomonas sp. UBA6310
CGTCGGTCGAACAGTGCGCGCAGGGCGCCCAGCGGCGCCTGCTGGCTGCGTGCGAGCACGTAGCCGGCGTAGGCCTGAACGGCGAAACGGCTGGCGTCCAGGTTGTCGCTGTAGCCGGTCTCGATCAGCGTGCGCTCCTGCAGGTAGCGCAGCAGCCGCTGGCTTGCCTTGGTCAGCGCATCCGGCGGCACGCCGAAGCCCTGGTCACGGGCACGCAGGAGAAAGTCGGTGACGTAGGCGGTCAGCCAGTATTCCTCCTCGCTGTCCGCGCCCCACAGGCCGAAGCTGCCGTTGTGTCGCTGCATGCCGAGCAGGCGTTCGATGCCCAGTTCGATGGCGCGACGGCGCACCGCTTCCGGTTCGCCGGCGATGCCCAGGCGCGCCAGCGTGCCGGCGTCGGCATACAGCGAGGGATACAGGCCGCTGGTGGTCTGTTCCAGGCAGCCGTAGGGATAGGCGTGCAGCTCGCGGATCTGCTCGGCGAGGTTGAGCGGCGGCCGGCTCGATACGCTGAGCAGCGCCTCGCGCCCGGCCGGATCGAACTGCGCCAGGGTGCCCGCCGGCAGTTGCCAGCCCTCGCCCTTGAGCAGCGTCTGGAAGCGGACGGTCTGCGCCGGCCAGGCCGGGCGCACGCCGAGGGCCCAGCTTCGGCTCAGCGGTGGCAGGTTCTCGCCGGGCAGATCGAGCCCGTCCACGGTGACCGTGACGCTGCCCTGGCCGTAGCCGCCGAGGGCGCGCACCGGAATGCGCAGGGTGCTGCGCTGGCCGTCGTCCAGTTTCACCTGCAGCGTCGACTCGCCGCCCTCCAGCGCCAGCTGGCCTTCACTGCGCAGCTTCACTTGCAGCGTCTGCGCCTTGCCCGAGAGGTTGCTGAGGTCCAGCGCCAGGCGGGTTTCGTCGCCGCCGGCGAGGAAGCGCGGCGCCGACAGCTCGGCCACCAGCGGCGCGGCGACCACCGTCTTCGCCTCGGCCATGCCGAAGCGCTCGTCGGTCCAGGCCTGCGCCATCAGCCGCAGCTCGCCGTTGAAGTCCGGAATATCGAGGCTGATCTCGCCCTCGCCCTGGTCATCCAAGGTCACCGGCTGGCTCTGCAGGGCGACGATGTTGACGCTGGTCTGCGGCGGCTTGCCGCCCTTGCTCAACGCCGCGGCGTCACCGCCGAAAGCCAGGCTGGCCAGGCGTCCACCGCCCTCGATCAGTTGCCCGTAGACGTCCAGTTGGTCGGCACCGTAGGCCTTGCGGCCGAACATCGCGACGAAGGGATCGGGGGTCTGGTAATCGGTGATGTTGAGGATGCCGACGTCCACCGCGGCGAGCAGCACGCGCACCTGCCGCGGCGCGCTGCCATCGGCTTCGTGCGCTTGTACGCGGACCTTCAGCGGCTGGTTGGGGCGCATCCTGTCCGGCGCCGTCAGGCTCAGCGCCAGTTTGCGCGGAGCGCGATCCAGCGGCAGGTGCAGCAGGCCGACGGCGCGCTTCGGCGTGGCGTTGCTCTTGCGCTCGCCCGGACGAATCACCAGCGCGCTGACGTACAGGTCATGCCGCGCCCATTCTTTGGCGATCGGCACCTCGAAGGTCTTGCCTTCGACCGGCACCTGGATTTCCTGCCACCAGAGCGGGCCGTCGGCGGACTCCACCAGCAGGTAACCGCTGCCGGCGGCCGGCGGCGTCACGCTGACCTTCGCCGTGTCGCCTTCGGCATAGGCCGGCTTGTCCAGCGCCAGCTTGACCTGGTCCGGACGTACCGCACCGCCCTCGGCGTTGTCCTGCCAGCGGTAGCCGGCCCAGAAGCGCAGACTGCTGACCATCCCGGTCTGCGGGTCTTCAACCTCGACGCGATACGGGCCCCACTCCACCGGGAAGGCGATTTTCGCGGTGCCGTCGGCGGCCACCGAGACGCTCTCCTCGGCGAGGTTCAGGTACTTCTCGTTGTAGTGATAGCTCCAGCCGTCGTCGGCGGAGAAGTTCCAGTAGTAGTCGCGGCGCTCGCGCACCAGGCGCACCTTGAGGTCGTCGGCGGCCAGCTTGTGGCCGCTCGGGTCGGCCACCAGCACCTCGAATTCGGCCTGGCTGTCGCTGTCCACTTCCTCGCCGTCGAACAGCCCGCGCAGCCCCGGCAGGCGCTCGGCCGGCCACACCGGCTGCTCCAGGCGACGGGTGATCGGCCGCCCACCGGACTCCTGCAGCCTGGCCTGCAACGTCAGTTGCAACGGCGAGCGCGCCTCGGCCCAGCGGCTGTCGAGGCTCAGCGTCGCCTTGCCCTCGGCATCCAGGGCGGTTTCGTCGAGGTCCAGGTCCTGGCTCAGCTCTTCCTCGGTAACCGAGCCGAACTGGTAGCCGGGCAACGCCGGCACGGCTTCGCGCAGCGGCCGGACGTAAAGCTGGCCGCCGAGCTTGTTGCCGGAAGCCGGCGCGCCGTAGAGGTAGCGCCCCTCGACCTCGAACTGCGCGGTATCGCCCGGCGCCAGCGGCGTGTCGCTGCCTTGCAGGTGCAGCGCCAGGCGTTCGGGGAGGAAATCCTCGACGAGGAATTCATAGAGCTGCGGCTTGCCGTCGCCCAGGTCGAGCAGCAACTGCCAGCGCCCGGTCGGTGCATCGGCGGCCAGCGCCAGCGGGTACTGGTAGAAACCGCCCTCGCCCGGCGTCCAGACGAACTTGCGGCTGAGTTGCTGATCGGGCTTGCGTACCTCGACATTCACCGGCTGCGCCGCCACCGGCTTGCCATCGGCGTCGCGCAGCAAGGCGTTGAGCAGGACCGTCTCGCCGGGGCGGTAGAGGTCGCGCGGGCCGAAGACGAAGAATTGCAGCGGGTGCGCGGCGGGGCCGGCGATGTCGAACTCGGCCAGGTCCAGCGCCGGGGCTCCGAGGCGCAGCAGGCTGGTCTGCGCGCCGTCGCGGGCGATCAGCACCTGCGCCTTGTCCTTGAGCGGCAGTTCGGCGTGACCACCCTTCTCGGTCTTGCCGCTGGCCAGCAGCGTGCCCTTGTCGTCGAGCAGTTCCAGGGTGATGCCATCCAGCGCCTTGCCGCCTTCCAGCGCCTGGGTGAACACGTCCAGGCGGTTGGCGTAGCGGTGCGCGGAGAGACCGATGTCGCTCAGGGTGAACAGCGTGGCCGGCTGCGTGTAGCTGTACTCGCCGGCCTGGCGCATCACCGCCAGGTAGACGCCCGGTTGCTTGAACGGCTCGAGCCCGGCGATCGGCAGCAGCAGGTTCTCGCGGGTGTTGCGCGCCGGATTCAGATCGAAGCGCCCGCCGTAGACCAGATCGGCCATCGGCAGCAGTTCGCTGGCTTCCCAGCTGCCCATCGCGGAGCGGCGGCCCCAGCGTTCGAGGAACGCCGGCAGGCTGTCCGGTTTGATGCGGAAGAACTCGACGTTGACCTTGTCGACGTTCAGCGCGATCACCGGCAGGCCTTCCACCAGCCGCGTCGGCAGCAGCGAACCGGCGCTGGCGAAGCCGACGCTGGGCTGCAGGTCACGGGTTTCCAGGCGTGCGACGTACTCGGCGGCGAGGCTGGAGCCGCCCGCCCCGCGCAGGCCGGCATCCACCGTCAGCACCAGCTTGCGCTGCGGCTCGAGGTGGCGCAGACGCAGCTCCATGAGGTTGTCCGACAGCTCCCAGGCGCCGTCGACCTTGCCATCCTTGCTGTCGACCAGATGCAGTTTGTCGGCGAAGGCCTGATCGGGGTCCAGCGGCACGCTGAAGCTCACCGACAGTGCGGAAGCGCCCTCGACCTGGACTTCCGAGACATCGGCGACGCTCAGCTCGCGCCCGGCATAACGCTGCGCCAGGGCCGCGCGATCCTGCTGCGCGGCGGCGGGCTGCTGCGCCGGGGCCGCCGCCGGTGGCGCGCTGGCGGCCTTCTCCGGCGCCGACGAATCGCAGGCGCTCAACAGCATCAGGGCAAAGGCCAGGAAGAGTCCTTTCTTCTGCATCACAGTCTCCAGGGAGGGGCAGGCGGATCGGCGCAGGGTACGTGTATCGCCGCGGTAAGCAATGGATAGAGACCAGAATACGAAGGAATTGTTAGACGCCATCACATCTTCCGATGCGCCAATGGGCACTCGGCAAGCGCGCCCTTCCCTGCCTTTGCCCGATGACACCGCGAAAGCTACGAACGACCCGGCACCGGTATACTGCGCGGCCCATCAGGAGCCTTCGCATGAGCGTGAAACAGGCCTGGCGCGACATGCCCACCCACCGGCGGGTGTGGGCACTGGCGGCACCGATGATCCTTTCCAACCTGTCCGTGCCGCTGGTGGCGCTGGTCGACAGCGCTGTGGTCGGCCACCTGCCGCACGCACATCAGCTCGGCGCCGCGGCGGTGGGCAGCGCGCTGTACCTGCTGATCGTCGGGGTGCTCGGTTTCCTGCGCATGGGCACCACTGGTTTCGCCGCGCAGGCCGCCGGGCGGGGCGATGGCGGCGGCCTGCGCCAGGTGCTGCTGCAGGGGTTGCTGCTCGGCCTGCTGCTGGCGACGCTGCTCGGCGCGCTGGCGATTCCGTTCGGCGATGCCGCGCTGGAGCTGATGAATCCTTCCGCCGAACTCGACGGGCAGACCCGCGCCTTCCTCCACACGCGCCTGCTCGGGCTGCCGGCGGCGCTGGCCAACTACGCGCTGGTCGGCTGGTTCCTCGGCACGCAGAACGCCCGCGCGCCGCTGGCGATCCTGCTGCTGACCAACCTGAGCAATGCGGCGCTGTCGCTGTGGTTCGTCCTCGGCCTGGAATGGGGCGTGGTCGGCGCGGCGCGGGCCGCCGTGCTCGCCGAATGGAGCGGCGCGCTGCTCGGCCTGGCACTGACCCGCGGTGCGCTGCGCGCTCATCCCGGACTGCTCGACTGGCCGGCGCTGCGCCGTTGGGCCAATTGGCGACCGCTGCTGGCGGTCAATCGCGACATCTTCATCCGCTCGCTGGCGCTGCAGGCGGTGTTCTTCCTGGTCACCGTGCAGGGCGCGCGCCTGGGTGACGCCACCGTGGCGGCGAACGCCCTGCTGCTCAACGGGCTGCTGCTCACCGCCTACGCGCTGGACGGCCTGGCACACGCGCTGGAGGCACTGTGCGGGCACGCCATCGGCCGCGCCGATCGCCCGGCGCTGCAACGCTCGCTGGTGGTCGCCGGCGGCTGGTCGCTGCTCGCCAGCCTGCTTTTCGCGCTGTTCTTCCTGCTCGGCGGCAGGCTGTTCGTCGGCCTGCAGACGGACATCCCGGAGGTGCGCGAGGTCGCCCTGCAGTACCTGCCCTACCTCGCCGTGCTGCCGCTGGTAGCGGTCTGGAGCTACCTGCTCGACGGTCTGTTCATCGGCGCCACCCGCGCGCGGGAGATGCGCGACGCCATGCTCATCGCCTTCGCCATCAGCCTGCCGCTCGGTCTGCTGCTGCAGGGCTACGCGAACCACGGGCTGTGGCTGACCTTCCTGGGCTTCATGCTCATCCGCGGGATCAGCCTGGGCATCTACGCCCGCCGCCTGAACCGCGCGGGCGCCTGGTTCGCCCGGGCGACGGCCTAGCCGGCGGAACACCATGGCCAGGCATGGGCGCCACCGAATGGAAGGGGCACAATGACAACGACACCGCCGCGACCGGCAGACATCCCTCAGGAAGGACCCGCATGAGCATGACGAACACCTCGCCATCCCCTCGCCTCCAAGGCTTTCAGCCATGAGCCAGGCCATCGCCGCCTACCTGCATTATCTGTCGATCTTCGTGCTGTTCTCGCTGCTCAGCCTGGAGCACGTCCTCTTCAAGCTGCCGATGGACAGTGCACGGGCGCGCAGCCTGATACGCATCGACATCTCCTTCGGCATCACCGCCGGCGTGGTGCTGCTCACCGGCCTGGCGCGGGTGATCTGGTTCGGCAAGGGCTGGAGCTACTACCTGCACAACGGCGTATTCCACGCCAAGGTCGGCCTGTTCGTGCTGGTCGGGCTGCTTTCGATCATCCCCACGCTGACCTTCTTCGAGTGGCGCAATGCCCTCAAGGCCGGGCGCGAACCGCAGACCAGCGCCGCCCGCGCGCGCCTCACGATCGGCGTGATCCGCGCCGAGCTGGCGCTGCTGATGGCGATCCCGCTGCTGGCGACGCTGATGGCGCGCGGCTTCGGCTATAGCGGATAGCGGTTGCGCCCTTGGCGGCGCGCTTCACTGGCGCATGCCGACGCCCAACCGGTTGAAGGCGTTCATCAGGGCCACGGCGAAGCTCAGGTCGGCGATCTCGACATCGTTGAAGTGTGCCGTCAGGGCGTCGAAGACCTCGTCGGGTGCGCCGCTGCGCGCCACCTCGGTCAGCGACTCCGCCCAGTCCAGTGCCGCCCGCTCACGGGCATCGAAGCGGCCGCTGACGCGCCAACCGGCCAGGGCGTCCAGCTTGGCATCCTCGGTGCCGCCGGCGCGCAGGGCCCTGGCGTGCATCTCGGTGCAGAACGAGCAGCCATTGAGTTGCGAGACGCGCAGGTTGACCAGCTCGATCAGACGCTTGCCCAGCGGGCTGCGGTCGAGGGCCTTCTTGGCGGCGAGCAAGCCCTGATAGGCGTCCGGCGAGAGGTCGTAATAGGGCAGGCGCAGGCTACTCATGCCGACAGTCCTTCTTCGTGGGAAAACACATGGGTGGCCCATTGCGCGGCGATCCGTTCCAGCTGCCAGCGCGCACGCCCCAGGCCGGCGGCGCGCGCCGCGGGGTCGGCGAACGGCAGCGGCTGGGCATCGACGAACTGTGCCGAGGCGACGCCGAACGCCGCGCGCAGCGCCTGGCTCAGCGCATCCCTGTGGGCGTCGGCGGCACCGGGCTCGACGCCGCGGGTGGTCAGGAACAACACCTTCTGGCGGATCGGATTGCCCTGTTCATCCGATACGCAGGTCACCCCGGCGCGGACGATGGCGTCGATGAACGCCTTGACGTTCGTTGGCATGCTCCCGTTGCAGATCGGCATGGCGAACAGCAGCGCGTCCGCCTCCCGCAGGCGACGGTACAGCGCAGCGGAGTCGGCCAGGATGGCATTCATCGCCGGCTCGGTGCCGACGTGCGGCGGTGCCTGCAACGCGAGGTCGAGATAATCGACCTGCAGCCCATCGAGCCGCCCGCGCAACAGGTCGACGAAATACTTCGCCAAGGCCCGCGAGTTCGACGTCTCGCGCCCGGCACTGCAATCCACATGCATGAGTTTCACAGGAAGCTCCGCTATCGCCTGGACATTCACTGCCTGCAACTCTAGGCGCGGCATGCCATAGTCGACAGAGCCAAGAATCAATGGAATGACCAGGACATGCGCAACGACCTTCCCGACCTGCGACCGGACCGTGCCGAGGGCACGCCGATCTACCTGCAGCTCTACGCACGCTTTCGCCGGGCCATCGCCCAGGGCCAACTGCGCCCGGGCGACCGCGTGCCGGCGGTACGGGCCCTCGCCAGCGAGCTGAACCTGGCGCGAGGGACCGTAGAAGCCGCCTACCAGTTGCTAGTCAGCGAGGGCTACCTGATGCCGCGCGGCCCCGCCGGCACCGTGGTTTCGCCGCAACTGGCGACCCATGCCTATTCCGCGGTCGCCCCGGAGGTCCTGCCGCAGAGCAGTTTCCACGCCGACGCGGGAAGTGCCGAACGCCCGCTGCAACTCGGCCTGCCGGCGCTCGACGCCTTCCCCCGCGCGCTGTGGACGCGCTTGGCCGCGCGGCGCCTGCGCAGCCAGTCCGGCAATGACCTGGCCTACCCGAATGCCCGCGGTGACGCAGCCCTGCGCGAGGCGATCGCCGCCTACCTCGGCGTGTCCCGCGGCATCGCCTGCAGCGCGCAGCAGGTGTTCATCACCGCCGGCCACCGCGGCTCGCTGGACCTGATCTGCCGCACGCTGCTGCAACCCGGTGACGCCTGCTGGTTCGAGGACCCCGGCTACCCGCACGCGCGGCTGTTGCTCGAGGGCGCTGGCGCGCGGCTGGTGCCGTTGCCGGTGGATGGCGAAGGCCTGTGCGTGGACGTCGGCCTGCAACGCGCGGCGAACGCGCGCTTCGCCGTGGTCACGCCGTCGCACCAGAGCCCGCTCGGGGTTTCCCTGTCGCTGCCGCGACGGCTCGCGCTGCTGGACTGGGCCAACGCCGCCGGCGCCTGGGTCATCGAGGACGACTACGACAGCGAATACCGCTATCAGGGTCGCCCGCTGCCGGCGCTCAAGAGCCTCGACCGCCAGGGCCGCGTGCTCTATGCCGGTACCTTCAGCAAGGTGCTGTTTCCCGGCCTGCGCCTGGCCTACCTGGTGGTGCCGGAAGGCCAGGTCGCCCGCTTCGTGCGCAGCGCCGAGGTCTTCCAGCAGCATTGCCCGTCGCTGTCGCAGGCGACCGTGGCCGACTTCCTCACCCAGGGCCATTTCGCCCGCCACCTGCGCAAGATGCGCAACCTGTACGCGCTGCGCCGCGGCTACCTGAGCGACGCGCTGCACGCCGCCTTCGGCGATCGGCTGCGCATCGACCTGCAGGCGGGCGGCATCCAGTTGCTCGCCCAGCTGGATACCGGCGAGGACGACCGGGCGCTGGCCGAACGGATCAACGCCTGCGGCATCGGCGTCCACGCGCTGTCCAACTGGACGCTGCAGGAGCGCCATCCGCCGGGCCTGCTGATGGGCTTCACCAACCTCGCCAGCGCCGAACAGGCACGCGACGTGGTGGCGCGGATGAAGGCGGCGATGCAGCCATCAGCCCTACCGTAGAGCGGCATCGCGCCCGGCGAGGATTGCCTGCCGAAACGAAAAAGCCCGCTCGAAAGCGGGCTTCGGTGACAGCGACCGATCAGCTCGACAGGTACGAGGAACGCGTCAGGCCCAGGCGCAGGGCGTCCAGGTACTGGGTGCGCTCACGCGCACTGAGGCGCGCGCCGGCGACCTTGTCGCGGTAGTAGTTCATCAGGCCCTCGGGCGACAGGTGCACGTAGCGCAGCATGTCCTCGATGGTGTCGTGGGTCTCGATGCCGCCATGGCGCACGCTGCCGTCGGCGTCCTGGTAGACGTTCACCGAATCGGTGTCGCCGAACAGGTTGTGCATGTCGCCGAGGATTTCCTGGTAGGCGCCGACCAGGAACACGCCGAGCAGGTAATCCTCGCCCTCGCGCACTTCGTGCACCGGCAGGCTGGTCTCGATGCTCTGCTCGTCGATGTACTGCTTGATCTTGCCGTCGGAGTCGCAGGTCAGGTCCTGCAGCACCGCGCGGCGCAGCGGCTCCTCGCTCAGCCGCTGCAACGGCATGATCGGCAGGATCTGCCCGATCGCCCAGGTATCCGGAAGGCTCTGGAACACCGAGAAGTTGCAGATGTACTTGTCGGCGAGCTTGTCGTTGAGGTCGTCCAGCACCTGCCGGTGCGAGCGCTGGCGCGCCTTGAGCTGGTTGTACAGGCGCCGGCAGATGGCGTAGTAGCTCTGCTCGGCGAGGGCCTTCTGCGCCAGGTTGAGCTTGCCCACCGAGTACTGCGCGGACACCTCGCCGATGTAGTGGGTGGCCCGCCAGTAGGTCTCGGCGACCATCTCCGGATCGGTCGGGCCGAGCAGATCGAGCAGGTCCTGCACCGCTTCGGGCTGTTCCTGCTCGGGGTCGATGTCCGGGATGTCGTCGTTGTGCTGCTCGACGTCGGTCACCTGCACCACCAGCACCGCATGGTGCGCGGTCATCGCCCGGCCGCTCTCGGAGAAGATGTGCGGGTGGGGGATTTCCTGGCGGTCGCAGAACTCCTTGAGCATGCCGACCACACTGGCGGCGTAGTCGTCGATGTCGTAGTTGATTGAGCTGGCGTTGCGCGAATGGGTGCCGTCGTAGTCCACGCCCAGGCCGCCGCCGACGTCGATGTGGTCCACCGGCAGGCCCAGCGCGCGCAGCTCGCCGTAGTAGCGGATGGCCTCGCGGAAGCCCTTGCGGTAGTCCGCCAGGTTGGCGATCTGCGAACCCATGTGGAAGTGCAGCAGGCGCACACCCTGGTCCAGCCCGGCCTGCTTGAAGCGCTCGACCACCGACAGCAACTGCGCCGCGGAAAGGCCGAACTTGGATTTCTCGCCACCGGTGTCCGCCCACTTGGACGACGCCAGCGAGGACAGCCGCACGCGCAGGCCGACCTGCGGCAGCAGCTTCAGCTCGGCGGCCTCCTCGATCACCAACTGGACCTCGGATTCCTTCTCGATGACGATGAACACGTTGTGGCCGAGCTTCTGCCCCATCAGCGCCAGGCGAATGAACTCGCGGTCCTTGTAGCCGTTGCAGACGATGGTGCCGCCCTTGGGCGCCAGCGCCAGCACGGCCATCAGCTCGGGCTTGGAGCCGGCTTCCAGGCCGATGGACACATCGCGCGTGGCGATGATGTTCTCCACCACCGCTTCCTGCTGGTTGACCTTGATCGGGTACAGCGCGGTGTACTGCGCGTTGTACTCCAGGCGCTCGATGTTCGCGTCGAAGGCGCCGGTGAGCTTGCGCACGCGGTCCTGCAGGATGTCCGGGAAGCGCACCAGCAACGGCAGCGACAGTCCCGACTCGCGCAACTGCTCGACCAGCGCCTGCATGTCGATGGGCGCATCGTCGCGACCGCCGCGCGGGCGCACCTCCACCTCGCCGCCGTCACCGACGGAGAAGTAACCGGCGCCCCAATGGCGAATACCGTAGACACTGCGGCTGTCCGCCACCGTCCAGCTGCTGCCATCGTCCTTGCGCGTACGTCGTGCGGCCATTGTTCCCCCTCGGAAATGGGCTGGGCCTGCCCGCTTTGCTCGGGGACAGGTTATGCATGGATAGTTACAAACGATCAGGTATCGACCGGCGGCCGACTACCGAAGTTTAGTTATTCGTCCCGGCGCACTGCCGGGCAGGATGGAGGGCGGCTCAGCCGCCGGACTTCTTGGCCTTGAAGCCGCGTTTGATCAGCTCGTCGATGAGCAACTGGACGTGATCGCCCTGGATCTCGATCACCCCGTCCTTCAACCCGCCGCCGCAGCCGCAGCGTTTCTTCAGCGCGCTAGCCAGTTCCTTGAGCGGCTCATCGGCCAGCGGCACGCCGGCGATGGTGGTCACCGTCTTGCCACCGCGGCCCTTGGTTTCGCGGCGCACGCGGGCGATGCCGTCTCCGGCGGGAACGACGCTTTGCTTGCAGATGCAGGCATCCACGGGCTGGTTGCAATCCGGGCAGTGCCGGCCGCTGTCGGTGGAATATACCAGGCCGCCGAGGGCGGCCAATGACGAAGCTTTCTTGACCACCGGCTGTTCCTCGTAGGGGTCAGGATAGCGACAGGTTGCCGGCGAAAGACGCGTGCGGGCAACCGCGAGGCCCCACTCAGGCAGGGGCAGCGCAGACCCACGCGGCGCGCGGGCGGGAAAGGCCGCGCAATTTAGCAGCAATGGGCGCAAATGCTAATAGGAAATTGCAGCCGGATTCAGCGGCCGCGGCACAGTTCAAAGGCTTCCAGCGAGTCCGGACAGTAGGGTTTTTCGCGCAGTTCGACGAACACCTGCTGCTGGCTGATGAAGCGCGCCTCGATCACTTCCTCCGGCTGCAGGCGCAGCGCACCGTCCCACACGGCGGAAAACACCGCCGCCCAGATGCGGTTGTCGGGGTGATCGAAGAAGAACCGTCCGTGATCGCGCAACGCCACGCCAGTCACGCCCAGCTCTTCCTCCAGCTCGCGCGCGGCGCCCTCGGCGTAGTCCTCGCCGGCCGCCAGCATGCCGCCCGCGGCGACATCCCAGTAGCCCGGATACAGCGCCTTGCTCAGGCTGCGGCGGTGGACGCAGAGGTCGCCGGCGGCGTTGAACAGCAGCACGAAGCAGGCCCGACCAATCAGCCCGCGGGCGCGCAGCTCGGCGCGGGTCAGGCTACCGAGCAGGCGGTCCGATTCGTCGACCCAGGCCACCTGCTCGGCATCCGAGGCCGCGCGATGCGCCTGCTCCGCGCTGAGCGACATCGATCAGCCCTGCTCCAGCAGGTTGCGCAGATCGATCACCGCGGCGTTGGCGCGCGAGATGTAGTTGGCCATCACCAGCGAATGGTTGGCGAGAATCCCGTAGCCGCTGCCGTTCAGCACCATCGGGCTCCACAGCGGCTCCTGCGCGGCTTCCAGCTCGCGGATGACCTGCCGCACGCTGATGGTGGCGTTCTTCTTCGCCAGCACGTCGGCGAAATCCACCTCGATGGCACGCAGCAGGTGCGACAGCGCCCAGGCCTGGCCACGCGCCTCGTAGAACACATTGTCGATCTGCAGCCAGGGCGTCTCTACGGTGTCCTCGCTGACCTTCGGCACCTCGCCCGGACGCACTTCGGCGGGATTCACATCGGCGTTCAGGCGTACCCGGCCGACACTGGCGGAGAGCCGCTGCGACAGCGAGCCGAGCCGCGTGGCGACGTCGCCCATCCAGTTGTTCAGGTTGTCGGCGCGGGTATAGAACTGCGCATTGCCCTGGGTCGGGTCGGACAACCGGGCCAGGTAGCGATCCAGCGACTTGATGCCCTCGCGGTACTCGCTCTCGGAGGCCGGCAGCGCCCAGCTCCGGTTGTCGAAGTTGAAGCGCGGCTCGGCCTTCGCCAGGTCGCCGTCCTCGGTGGATTGCGACTGCGAACGGGCGAAATCCTTGCGCAGCGCGCGTGACAGGTCGCGGACCTGCACCAGCACGCCGTATTCCCAGCTGGGCATGTTGTCCAGCCAGAGGCCGGGCGGCAGCTTGTCGTTGGAGAGGTAGCCACCCGGCTTGTCGAGCAGCGTGCTGGCCACCTGCTTCAGGGTTTCCACCGTGGTGTAGCCGATCACCATCTGCCGCTGGGCACTCTGCGCCGCGGCCTGGGCGTGCTGCTGCACGGGGAACAGGTCAGGCTCCCGGCTCCAGTACCAGCCGACCACCAGGGCGACCAGCAGGTAGATGACCAGCAATGCTCCCAGGCCGCGTACCAGCAGCCCACCCGGCGCCGAGCGCTTGCCGAGGGTCTCTTCGCTGCGTGGCGCGCTCGCGCTATCGCCGGTGCGTGTCTTCCAATCCAACATGGCGTATTCCTTGCTGTTCGAATGCATGTCTTCGACCGCAGCCTGTCTCCAGGGTTGCGCATCACGGACTCACTATAAGGCATCGTCGACGCATCGCCGGCGACGCCTTGAACCAGAGCGGTCGGCAGGCAGCCGGTCGGCGTAAAAATGTGGCGCCAGAGGATCGGCGGTGATGTAAGCGGAATGCAGAGAGTGGTAGCATCGAGCCATCACGCTGAACGGATACGTCAGCGCTAAAACCCTCAAGATGTGGGCCATGAGCGAATACGAAGATCCCAACCGCGACCGACTGAAGAACCACTTCGCGCAACGCGTGATCCATCAGGCTCGCCAGGTGCTGGAAGTCTGGCAGCGCCTGCAGGCGAGCGAGTGGAACGCCGGCGACATGAGCGAACTGGTGGACGCCAATACGCGCCTGCTGCGCTACGCCGAACGCTTCGAGCAGGAGGAACACGCCCAGCTGGCGCGGCGCATCGCCACCAGCCTGGAAAGCGTCGAAGCCAACCGCGGCCGTCTGAACAGCCCGCTGATCAGCGAAATCCACCAGCTCATGCAGCGTCTCTCGCGCACCGGCCTGCGCCATGGCGACCTTGCCGAGTCCTTTCTTCCGCCGCTGCGCAAGCCGGTCTACCTGGGATTGCAGGACCAGGAACGTAGCGAACGCCTGGCCCAGCAGCTCGAATTCTTCGGCCTCGCGGCGCAGGCGCTGCACAGCGCCGCCGAGTTCCGCGCGGCGATGAGCGAACGCCACCCGGCCGCTATCGTCATGGAAGTGGACTTCGGCGGACGCGCCGCCGGCCTCGCCCTCGCCGAGGAATCGCAGCAGGGACTGGAGCAGAAAATCCCTGTGCTGTTCTTCAGCCACGACGAAACCGACGCCCCGACGCGCCTCGCCGCGGTGCGTGCCGGCGGTCAGGAGTTCTTTACCGGTGCCATCGACGCCTCCAGCCTGCTGGAAAAGATCGAGATCCTCACCCGCACCGCGCACTACGAACCCTACAGGGTGCTGGTGGTGGACGACTCGCGCGCCCAGGCGACGCACACCGAACGCGTGCTCAACAGCGCCGGCATCGTCACCCGCACCCTCACCGAGCCGATCAAGGCGATGGCCGAACTGGCCGAGTTCCAGCCCGACCTGATCATCCTCGACATGTACATGCCCGACTGCACCGGCACCGAGCTGGCCAAGGTGATCCGCCAGCACGAACGCTACGTCAGCGTGCCGATCATCTACCTTTCCGCCGAGGACGATCTCGACAAGCAGCTCGACGCCATGAGCGAAGGCGGCGACGACTTCCTCACCAAACCGATCAAGCCGCGCCACCTGATCGCCACGGTGCGCACCCGCGCTACCCGCGCGCGCAGCCTCAAGGCACGCATGGTCCGCGACAGCCTGACCGGCCTGTACAACCACACGCACACCCTGCAACTGCTCGAAGACGCCCGCGCCCGCGCCCGCCGCGACGGCAAGCCGCTGACCTTCGCGATGCTCGACATCGACCATTTCAAGAAGGTCAACGACACCTACGGCCACCCCATGGGCGACCGCGTGATCAAGAGCCTCGCGCTGTTCCTCAAGCAGCGCCTGCGCAAGACCGACCACATCGGCCGCTACGGCGGCGAAGAGTTCGCCGTGGTGCTGCCGGACACCAACGCCGAGGCCGCCTTCAAGGTGCTCGACGACATCCGCCAGCGTTTCGCCGAAATCCGCTACCCGGCACAACCGCAAGACCTTTCCTGCACCTTCAGCTGCGGCATCGCCGAGCTCAGCCCGGACATGGAAATCAAACGCCTCTCCAGCCAGGCCGACCAGGCGCTCTACATCGCCAAGAACGGCGGACGCAACCGCGCGGCGGTCTTCCAGGAGTGAGTGCCGGGGCCGCGCGCCCCGGCTGTCATCAGGCTGAAACCGAACCGCAATAACCTTCGGGCTCCCCTCACGTCGTGTGTCGAGGTCCGGATGCGCCTGAAGCTGCTCACCACCATCAATACCCTGCTGCTGATCACCGCCTGTCTCGCGCTGGGCGCCACGCTGTGGTGGTCGCAGCGCGCGCTGGAACGGCCCTATCAGCTGATGGAACGCTACCAGGCGCTGTCCCGGGAGTTTCGCGAGCGGGTGGCCGACAACGTGCAGCGCTACCTCGCCAGCGGCGATGCGCTGCACCACGCCGACGCCAGCGGCGCGCTGGAAGACCTGAGTATCGCGCTGGGGGCGCTGCCCGAGGATTTTGCCGAACGCCTGCGCCCCAGCCTCGACGAACTGCGCCAGTTCGCCGCCGGCGAATTGCTCGCCGCCGGCAAGCTCGCCGGCGATCCGCAGGGCCTGCTGCTGCAGGCGGAGCGCGAGATGAGCGGCGTGCTGGAGGCGCTATCGGCCTATGCCGCGCAAAGCGATGCCGACGCCGCCCACGATTACGCCGGGCCGCTGTTTGAGGCGTCGCACCATCTGCTGCGCCTGAGCCATGCGCGCGGGCGCCTGGTCGGCAGCGCGCGCGCGGAACTGGCCGAAGACGTCGAGCGCGAACTCGCCGCGCTCGGCGCCCAGGCGAAACGTATCGACGCGCTGCCGCTGCTCGGTGTCGCCGCGCAGGAGGAGTCCGCCGGCTCGAGCTTCGCCGCGCTGATGGGGCTGGACGCCGAGGCCGGCCAGGCGCCAGCGGAAGACCGCGGCATCGCACTCAAGCGCGAACTAGCCGGCCTGCTGCAGCGCTACCCGGCAGAACTCGGGCGCACCCGCGCCCTGATCCAGCGCCGTGGCGAACTGGCCGCCGAAACCCAGGAGAAGGTCCTCGCCCTGCAGAATGCCCTCGCCGCGCTCGAACCGGTGGTGCGCGGCGAACATGCGCGCATCCAGTTCGAGGTACGCCTGATCCAGGGCCTGATGATCGGCCTGATTCTGCTCATCGCGCTGGTGGTCGACCGCATCCAGCGCCACCTGACCCGCGCACTCGGCCGGCTGATGGAGGCACTCTCGTCCTGGGCCGGCGGCGATTTCGGCGAACCCATCGCGCTGCGCACCCGGACCCGCGAGTTGCGCGACATCGAGGAGTCGCTGAACCGCCTGCGCAGCTACCTGGTGAACCTTGTCGGCACTATCCGCGAGCACGCCCAGCAGGTCGCCGGCAGCAGCCACGCGCTGGCCGAACTGAGCAGCGGCCTGCACAGCGGCGCCGAGCGCCAGGTGGGCGACACCGCGCAGATCCGCGATGCGCTCGGCGAGCTGGAGTCCACCATCCAGCGCGTCGCCGTCGACGCCAGCCAGGCCGCCGGGGCCAGCCGCGCCGCCGGCGAGGCGGTGGAACTGGGCCAGCGGGTGATCCTCGACAGCCTCGCCGGCATGCACGGGCTGGTCGGCGAAGTGCAGGGCAATGCGCTGGCCATCGAACGGCTGGCCGAGGAAACCGCCACCATCGGCAAGGTGCTCACGGTGATCCGCGGCATCGCCGAGCAGACCAACCTGCTGGCGCTCAACGCCGCCATCGAGGCCGCCCGCGCCGGCGAACTGGGCCGCGGCTTCGCGGTGGTCGCCGAGGAAGTACGCTCGCTGGCCCAGCGCACCGCCGGCGCCACCGAGGAAATCCAGCAGTTGATCGGAAACCTCCAGCGCGCCGCGCGGCAGTCGGTGGACACCATGCGCGTACAGGTGGAACACGCCGAAACCACCGCGCAGCAGGCGGCCGCTGCCGATGGCGCACTGGATCAGGTGGTCGCCTCGATTCGCGGTATCGCCGGCATGGCCGAACGCATCGCCGACGCCACCGCGCAGCAGAGCGGTGCGGTCAGCGAAATCCGCAATCACAGCGAGCGCATTCATCACCTGGGCGGCAGCAACCTGGAACGCATCGGGGCCGGCCGTAATCAGGGCGAGCGCCTGCAGACACTCGGCAGCCAGCTGAACACCGCGGTTCAGGCATTTCGCGTGTAACGACCGGGACTCTTGCGCGCCGCGCCCCCCTGCAGCGCTTGACCTGGCCCCTGCACACGTCCGCCCCCTCGGCTATCATGCGCGCTTCCGATTTCGCGAGACCGCCATGCGCCGCCTGCTGCCTCTCCTGCTGTTGCTGATCGCCCTGCCGGCCGCCGCCGGGCTTTTCGACAAGCGTCCGAGCGCCGAACTGGGCGCCCCGCTGAACAACAGCAGCGACTTCCTGCCCGTGCGCGAAGCCTTCCGCCTGGACCTGATCGGCAGCGATGCCGGCACCATCAAGCTGCGCTTCACCAACGCGCCCGGCTACTACCTCTACCGCCATCGTTTCGCCTTCCGCAGCGAGCCGGCGGACATCGCCCTCGGCCAGCCGCAACTGCCGGCCGGCGAGCACAAGACGGACGAGTTCTTCGGCGACGTCGAGGTGTACCACGAAGGTCTGGACATCGACCTGCCGGTCGACAACCCCGACAAGCGCCCCTTCACCCTGCTGGTGACCTACCAGGGCTGCGCCGACAAGGGCCTCTGCTATCCGCCGGAAACCCAGCGTTTCACCTTCGGTGACGCTCCGGCCGCCAGCACTGCGACGACGCCCGTCGCACGCGGCTGGAAATGGAGCGAACTGGCGCTGTTCTTCCTCGCCGGGCTCGGCCTGACCTTCACTCCCTGCGTGTTGCCGATGCTGCCGATCCTCTCCGGCGTGGTGCTGCGCGGGCGCATCGGCGGCTGGCGCAGCCTGAGCCTGTCGCTGGCCTACGTGCTGTCGATGGCCGTCTGCTTCGCCGTGCTCGGCGCGCTGATGGGCGTGTTCGGCGCCAGCCTCAACCTGCAGGCGCGGTTGCAGTCGCCCTTCGTGCTGGTGCCGTTCGCCGCCTTCTTCGCGGCCTTCGCCCTGGCCATGTTCGGCGTCTACGAATTGCGCCTGCCACGCCTGATCAGCGAGCCGCTGAACCGCCTCGCCGACGACACCCGCGGCGGCTCGCTGTGGGGCGCGGCGCTGCTCGGCGTGCTTTCCAGCCTGCTGGTCAGCCCGTGCGTATCGGCGCCGCTGGCCGGCGCGCTGCTCTATATCAGCAGCAGCGGCGACGCGCTGGGCGGCGGCCTGAAGCTGTTCGCCCTCGGCGTGGGCATGGGTGCGCCGCTGGTGCTGTTCGCCGTCGGCGGCGGCAGCCTGCTGCCGAAATCCGGTAGCTGGATGATAGGCGTGCGCAATGCCTTCGGCGTGCTGCTGCTGGCGGTATCGGTATGGATGCTCGAGCGCGTGCTGCCCGGTGCGCTGTCGCTGGCCCTCTGGGGCCTGCTCGCCGCCGGAGTGGCGCTGTGGCTCGGCGCCCTCGAATTCGTGCCGAAAACCCAGCGCCAGCGCCTGGCGCAGCTCGTCGGTCTGGCGCTGCTGGTCTACGCGGCGAGCGCCTGGATCGGCGCGCTGCAGGGCGAAAGCGACCCGCTGCGCCCGCTGGGCCGCGGCCAACTGGCGGCCGGAGTGAACACCGCGCCCGACGCCGGCCAATGGACGACCCTGAGCAGCCCCGCCGAGCTGGACGCCGCTCTGGCCGCCGCGAAAGCCGCCGGCCAGCCGCTGTTGCTCGACTGGTACGCCGACTGGTGCATCAGCTGCAAGGTGATCGAACGCGAGGTGTTCAGCGCCCCGGCGGTGACCGCCCAGCTCGTCGGGTTTCGCCTGATCCGCTTCGACATGACCGCCAGCACGCCGGAGCAACGCGCGCTGCTGGATCGCTTCCAGCTGTTCGGCCCGCCGGCGATCCTGTTCTTCGATGCAGAAGGCGCCGAATCGGCCGCGCTGCGGGTGGTCGGCGAGATCGACGCCGAGGCGTTCGCCGCCCGCGTTTCCCAGGTCCGCGCGGCGCGCTGAGCGACATTTGGGAAAACGCAGGCGAACGCCGGACATCGTGCGGCCATTTGCCGGTTTCTGGACAGACTTCTAGGCTTTCGGCATAGTCCGCGGGCATCCGCAGGCACAACTAGGATATTTGCATGGCCACCCTACTGGTGCTTCACGGCCCCAACCTGAACCTTCTCGGCACGCGCGAGCCGGGCATCTACGGCGCCCTGACGCTGCCGCAGATCGACGAGGACCTGGTCCGTCGCGCCCGCGAAGGCGGGCACCATCTGCTGCATCTGCAGAGCAATGCCGAGTACGAGCTGATCGAACGCATCCACGCCGCGCGCGGCGAGGGCGTGGACTTCATCATCATCAATCCGGCCGCGTTCACGCACACCAGCGTCGCATTACGTGACGCATTGCTGGCGGTGAGCATCCCATTCATCGAAGTGCACTTGTCGAACGTGCACAAGCGCGAACCTTTCCGGCATCACTCCTACTTTTCCGACGTGGCGGTGGGTGTGATTTGCGGCCTGGGTGCCAGCGGTTACCGGCTGGCTCTGGAAGCCGCTCTAGAACAACTTGAACGACCCTGAACTTACTGGGAGTTGCCCTTCTGATGGATATTCGCAAAGTCAAGAAGCTGATCGAGCTGCTGGAAGAATCCGGCATCGACGAACTGGAAATTCACGAAGGTGAAGAATCGGTACGCATCAGCCGCCACAGCAAGCAACAAGCTTTCGCTCAACCGATGTATGCCGCCGCTCCGGCACCGGCCGCCGCCCCCGTGGCCGCACCAGCCGCACCGGCAGCGGACGCCGCTCCGGCCGCCGCCAAGCTGAACGGCACCGTGGTCGGCTCGCCGATGGTCGGCACCTTCTACCGTGCCTCCTCGCCGACCTCGGCCAACTTCGTCGAAGTCGGCACCGCGGTGAAGAAAGGCCAGATCCTCTGCATCGTCGAAGCGATGAAGATGATGAACCACATCGAGGCCGAAACCAGCGGCGTCATCGAATCCATCCTGGTGGAAAACGGTCAGCCGGTGGAATACGACCAGCCGCTGTTCACCATCGTTTGAACCGCCAGGAGTCTTCGATGTTGAAAGCTGCGACGCTGGAAAAAGTCCTGATCGCCAACCGCGGCGAGATCGCCCTGCGCATCCTGCGTGCCTGCAAGGAACTGGGCATCAAGACCGTGGCGGTTTACTCCACCGCGGATCGGGAACTGATGCACCTGTCGCTGGCCGACGAAACCGTCTGCATCGGCGCGGCCCCGGCAGCCAAATCCTACCTGCACATCCCGGCGATCATCGCGGCCGCCGAAGTCACCGGCGCCACGGCGATCCACCCGGGCTACGGCTTCCTCGCGGAAAACGCCGACTTCGCCGAACAGGTCGAACGCTCCGGCTTCGCCTTCATCGGCCCGAAAGCCGACACCATTCGCCTGATGGGCGACAAGGTCTCGGCCAAGGACGCGATGAAGAAGGCCGGCGTGCCCACCGTTCCCGGCTCCGACGGCCCGCTGCCGGAAGACGAGGAAACCGCGCTGCGCATCGGCCGTGAAGTCGGCTACCCGGTGATCATCAAGGCCGCCGGCGGCGGCGGTGGTCGCGGCATGCGCGTGGTGTACAACGAGGAAGACCTGATCCAGTCGGCCAAGCTGACCCGCACCGAAGCCGGCGCGGCCTTCGGCAACCCGATGGTCTACCTCGAGAAGTTCCTGACCAACCCGCGCCACGTGGAAGTCCAGGTGCTCTCCGACGGCCAGGGCAACGCGATCCACCTCGGCGACCGCGACTGCTCGCTGCAGCGCCGCCACCAGAAGGTCATCGAGGAAGCGCCCGCCCCGGACATCGACGAGACTGCGCGCCAGGAAGTCTTCGCCCGCTGCGTCAAGGCGTGCATCGACATCGGCTACCGCGGCGCCGGCACCTTCGAGTTCCTCTACGAGAACGGCGCCTTCTACTTCATCGAGATGAACACCCGCGTACAAGTGGAGCATCCGGTGTCGGAGATGGTCACCGGGGTCGACATCGTCAAGGAGATGCTCAGCATCGCCGCCGGCAACAAGCTGTCGCTGACCCAGGACGACATCGTCATCCGCGGCCACGCGCTGGAGTGCCGGATCAACGCCGAAGACCCGGCCACCTTCATGCCGAGCCCGGGCAAGGTGAAGCACTTCCATGCCCCGGGCGGCAACGGCGTGCGCGTCGATTCGCACCTGTACAGCGGCTACTCGGTTCCGCCGAACTACGACTCGCTGATCGGCAAGCTGATCACCTACGGCGGCGACCGTGACGAGGCGATGGCGCGCATGCGCAATGCCCTGGACGAAATCGTCGTCGACGGGATCAAGACCAACGTGCCGCTGCACCGCGACCTGACCCGCGACCCCGGCTTCTGCAAGGGCGGCGTGAACATCCACTACCTGGAAAAGAAACTGGGTATGGATAAGCACTGAGCCGCACGCGGTATCATGTAGCACCGGGAGGGAGTGGCGCAGGCCGCTCCCTCTTTTTTTGTGGTTCGCCCGCTCCGGCGATCACCCTGACTCCCGGCCGTTTTCGCCCCAACCACCCGCGCCACCGCGAAGGAAACTCCCATGCCCTGGTTACAAGCCCGCCTCGCCATCACCCCCGAGCAGGCCGAGGTCTACGAAGACGCGCTGCTCGAAGCCGGCGCGGTCTCGGTGACCTTCATGGACGCCGAGGACCAGCCGATCTTCGAGCCGGACCTGGGCACCACGCCGCTGTGGAAACACACCCACCTGCTGGCGCTGTTCGAAGCGGACACCGACGAGGCCGACCTGCTTGGCCGGCTGATGCTGCTCACCGGCGGTGCGCTGCCGGAGCACCACTTCGAGCGCATCGAAGACCAGGACTGGGAGCGCAGCTGGATGGACAACTTCCAGCCGATGCGCTTCGGCCGTCGCCTGTGGATCGTGCCGAGCTGGCACGCCGCGCCGGAGCCGGACGCCGTCAACCTGCTGCTCGATCCGGGCCTGGCCTTCGGCACCGGCACCCACCCGACCACCGCCCTGTGTCTCGAATGGCTCGATGGCGAAGACCTCGCCGGGCGCAGCGTGCTCGACTTCGGCTGCGGCTCGGGCATCCTCGCCATCGCCGCCCTGCTGCTCGGCGCCGGCCGCGCGGTGGGCACCGACATCGACCCGCAGGCGCTGGAAGCCTCACGCGACAACGCCGGACGCAACGGCATCGCCGCCGAACGGCTGCCGCTGTACCTGCCAGAAGCACTTCCGCGCGAGCCCGCCGAAGTGGTGGTGGCGAACATCCTCGCCGGCCCGCTGGTGGCCCTCGCGCCGCAGATCATCGCGCTGGTGCAGCCCGGCGGGCGCCTGGCGCTGTCCGGCATCCTCGCCGAACAGGCCGAGGACGTCCGCGCCGCCTACGCCGCCGATTTCGACCTGGAGCCGACCGCCGACAAGGACGGCTGGGTGCGCATCAGCGGCACCCGTCGATAGGTCTCGCGCCCCTCTGCCGCAGCGCCGGGCGCTTGCGGTAGACTGCGCGCCTCGTTTCGCCACCCGCCCACCGGCGGGAACAGTGGCCACCGGATAGCCGCATGACCGACAGTTTCGTCACGCAATGCCCGCATTGCAGCACCCGTTTCCGCGTCAAACGCAGCCAGCTGGGCATCGCCCAGGGCGCGGTGCGTTGTGGCGCCTGCATGCAGGTGTTCAACGCGGCGCAGCAGTTGCAGGACGCCGGCGAAACACGGCCGACAGCGCCCCCCGCGCCGGTCAGCGAGACAGCCAGGCCGACGGTGCGGCCACAGCTGCCGCCGCCGGGCAAGAACCCGGGCGATACCCTGTGGATTCACGACGACCTCGACCTGGACAGCCTCGATCTCGATGAGGAACTGGCCAAGCTCGAACTGCAGGAGCGCCTGGTTTCCGAGCGTTTTCGCACGCGCGTCGAGCCCGTCGAGCCGAGCGAAGGCCTGTCCGCGATCGATCCGCGCGAGTCCGACGAGGAGGCCTGGGCGCAGAAGCTGCTCATCGATGCTGCGCCGGAACCGGAACTACCGGAGCCGCTGCCCGAACTGCCGGCGCCCAAGCCGCTCACCGCGATCGAGCACGCGCCGCTGCACGACCCCGTGCCGCCGCCGGCCCGCAGCGAACCGACGCTTTCCCTGCACCTGCCGGAAGAGCCGGACGATGCGCGCGACGACGAGGACGAGCCTGACTTCCGCCTGTCCGCCGAACGCGATGACGTGCCGGTCACCGCGCTGCTGCTGGTCGACCCGCGGCGCGACGATGAGGATGACGAAGCGCAGCCGAACGCGCGACAAAAGCCCGCACGCAGCGAACCGGCGTTGCGCAGCACGGCGCTGCTCGACCTCGAGGACGAGCCGCTGCAGCTGGAATGGCAGGCGCCGCGCAGGCGCTGGGGCCGGATCTTCGGCTGGCTGCTGCTCAACCTGCTGGCGCTCGCCGCGCTGGCCGGCCAGTACCTCTGGTATCACTACGACGAGCTGGCCCGGCGCGACGAATATCGCCCCTGGTTCGAGCAGCTGTGCCCGACGCTGGGCTGCACGCTGCCATCGAAGGTCGACATCGCCCTGATCAAGAGCAGCAACCTGGTGGTACGCAGCCACCCGGAATTCACCGGCGCGCTGGTGGTGGACGCTATCCTCTACAACCGCGCGCCCTTTTCGCAGCCGTTTCCGCTGCTGGAACTGCGCTTCGCCGACCTCAACGGGCAACTGCTCGCCAGTCGTCGCTTCAAGCCCAGCGAGTACCTCGCCGGCGAACTCGCCGGGCAGAGCGAAATGCCCCCGCAGACGCCGATCCACATTTCCCTGGACATCCTCGATCCGGGCGCCAAGGCGGTGAATTACAGCCTGAGTTTCCACTCACCCGAGTGAACGAAAACGGCTCATCTAACCGCTGGCGATAAGTCGACGACTGTTCAGAATTTGTGCAAATCGATCTTTATCCGGTCACCGCTAGCGGGTATCATGCCCACCCTTTTTCGAACTGCCCCGATCAACTAAAAGCAGGCCCCATTACAGGGAAGACCTATGTCGGCGGTACGCATCGGCCCTTACACATTGCCCAACCCCGTGATCCTGGCGCCCATGGCCGGCGTCACCGATCGTCCGTTTCGCCAGCTCTGCCGCCAACTCGGTGCCGGGCTGGTGGTGTCGGAAATGGTGACCAGCGATGTGCGCCTTTGGAACACCCGCAAGTCGAGCCTGCGCCTGCCGCACGTCGGCGACCCGGAGCCACGCTCGGTGCAGATCGCCGGCGGCGATGCGCAGATGCTCGCCGCGGCGGCGCGGGCCAATGTCGAGCTCGGCGCGCAGATCATCGACATCAACATGGGCTGCCCGGCGAAGAAGGTCTGCAACAAGGCCGCCGGTTCGGCGCTGATGAAGGACGAACTGCTGGTGGCGGAGATCCTCGAGGCGGTGGTCGCCGCGGTCGACGTGCCGGTGACGCTGAAGATCCGCACCGGCTGGGATCGAGAGAACAGGAACGGGATTACGGTGGCGAAGATCGCCGAACAATCCGGGATCGCCGCGCTGGCCGTGCATGGCCGCACGCGCGCCGATCTGTACACCGGCGAGGCCGAATACGAGACCATCGCCGCGATCAAGCAGGCGATCTCGATTCCGCTGTTCGCCAATGGCGACATCGATTCGCCACACAAGGCCCGCGCGGTACTCGACGCCACCGGTGCCGATGCGCTGCTGATCGGCCGCGCCGCCCAGGGCCGGCCGTGGATATTCCGCGAGATCGCCCATTACCTGGCGACCGGGGAGCTGCTGGCGGCGCCGACCCTGAGCGAAGTGGAATGCATTCTGCTAGAGCACCTGGCGGCACTGCATGTCTTCTACGGCGAGGTGATGGGCGTGCGCATCGCACGCAAGCACGTGGGCTGGTACCTGGCCACGCTCCCCGGTGCCCGGGAGTTCCGCGTCGGGTTCAATCGTCTGGAGACGACGGACGCGCAGTACGCCACCGTTCGGCAGTTCTTCGCCGAACGGCACAATGATGGAGAGGGGTTGGCGGCATGACGACGATGGCTGAGCTGGTTTTTGATGGATCGACATTTGATGGGGCAACACCCGTGAGCGACAACCTTAACCTCAAGCAGCACCTCAACACGCCGAGCGAAGAGGGCCAGACCCTGCGCGGCAACGTTGAGAAGGCGCTGCGCAACTACTTCGCCCATCTCGAAGGCGCGTCCGTCACCGACGTCTACAACCTGGTGCTCTCCGAAGTCGAAGCGCCCTTGCTGGAAACCGTGATGAACTACGTCAAGGGCAACCAGACCAAGGCCTCCGAGCTGCTCGGCCTGAACCGCGGCACCCTGCGCAAGAAGCTCAAGCAGTACGACCTGCTGTAAGCACGCATTCGAAAAAGGGCGGCCCGCGAGCCGCCCTTTTTGCTGATTCATCTGCCCTCATGGACATCGACATGACCGACCAGACCACCCGCCTTCCCGTTCGCCGCGCGCTGATCAGCGTTTCGGACAAGACCGGCATCCTCGAATTCGCGCGCGAGCTCGTCGCCCAGGGCGTGGAAATCCTCTCCACCGGCGGCACCTACAAGCTGCTCAGGGACAACGGCGTGGCCGCGGTGGAAGTCGCCGACTACACGGGCTTCCCGGAAATGATGGACGGTCGGGTGAAGACCCTGCATCCGAAGATCCACGGCGGCATCCTCGGCCGCCGGGCCCTCGACGGCGCAGTGATGGACGAGCACGGCATCAAGCCGATCGACCTGGTCGCGGTCAACCTGTACCCCTTCGAGGCCACCGTCGCCAAGCCCGACTGCGACCTCGCCGATGCCATCGAGAACATCGATATCGGCGGCCCGACCATGGTCCGCAGCGCGGCGAAGAACCACAAGGACGTGGCCATCGTGGTCAACGTCGGCGACTACGCCGGCATCGTCGAGGCGCTGAAAGCCGGCGGCCTGACCTACGCCCAGCGCTTCGACCTGGCGCTCAAGGCCTTCGAGCACACCGCCGCCTACGACGGCATGATCGCCAACTACCTGGGCAGCATCGACCAGACCCGCGACAGCCTCTCCACCGAGGGCCGCAGCGCCTTCCCGCGCACCTTCAACAGCCAGTTCGTCAAGGCGCAGGAAATGCGCTACGGCGAGAACCCGCACCAGCAGGCGGCCTTCTACGTCGAGGCGAAGAAGGGCGAAGCGAGCATCGCCAGCGCCGTGCAGTTGCAGGGCAAGGAACTGTCGTACAACAACGTCGCCGACACCGACGCCGCGCTGGAATGCGTGAAGAGCTTCGTCAAGCCGGCCTGCGTGATCGTCAAGCACGCCAACCCCTGCGGCGTCGCCGTGGCCCTGGACAGCGAAGGCGGCATCCGCCAGGCCTACGAGCTGGCCTACGCCACCGACAGCGAATCGGCCTTCGGCGGCATCATCGCCTTCAACCGCGAACTGGACGGCGAGACCGCGAAAGCCATCGTCGAGCGCCAGTTCGTCGAAGTGATCATCGCGCCGAAGATCAGCGCTGCGGCGCGCGACGTGGTCGCCGCCAAGGCCAACGTGCGCCTGCTCGAGTGCGGCGAGTGGCCGGCCGAGCGCAGCGCCGGCTGGGACTTCAAGCGCGTCAACGGTGGCCTGCTGGTGCAGAGCCGCGACATCGGCATGATCACCGCGGACGACCTGAAGGTGGTGACCAAGCGAGCGCCGACCGAACAGGAAGTCCACGACCTGGTGTTCGCCTGGAAAGTGGCCAAGTTCGTCAAATCCAACGCCATCGTCTACGCGCGCAATCGGCAGACCATCGGGGTCGGCGCCGGGCAGATGAGCCGCGTCAACTCCGCGCGCATCGCTGCGATCAAGGCCGAGCACGCCGGCCTGCAGGTCGCCGGCTCGGTGATGGCCTCGGACGCCTTCTTCCCGTTCCGCGACGGCCTGGACAACGCCGCCGCCAATGGCATCACCGCGGTGATCCAGCCGGGCGGCTCGATGCGCGACAACGAGGTGATTGCCGCCGCTGATGAAGCCGGTATCGCGATGGTCTTTACCGGAATGCGCCACTTCCGTCACTGACCGTGGCATGGCCGCGCTGAAGCGCTCGTCTGCGTTGTTGGAGGCCACTTCGCCGATGCTCATTGCCAGGCGGCAACTGCGCTCGTCGAAGCGATCTCCGCCTAGCAGCCAAACGCTCCATCACGGCCCGATAGAACGCTAAATGCTAGAAGCACGATTTTCGTAGGGTGGATAGCGCTTTTCCTATCCACCAAACGGGCCGCAGGCCCGCCTCCTGAAGGAGAACCCCATGAACGTACTGATCATCGGCAGCGGCGGGCGCGAACATGCGCTGGCCTGGAAGGTTGCGCAGGACCCGCGCATCCAGAAAGTCTTCGTCGCCCCGGGCAACGCCGGCACCGCCACCGAGGCCAAGTGCGAGAACGTGCCCATCGATGTGCTGGCCCTTGAGCAACTGGCCGACTTCGCCGAGAAGAACGTGCAACTGACCATCGTCGGCCCGGAAGCGCCGCTGGTGAAGGGCGTGGTCGACCTGTTCCGCGCCCGCGGCCTGGAATGCTTCGGCCCCACCGCTGGCGCCGCGCAACTGGAGGGCTCGAAGGCCTTCACCAAGGACTTCCTCGCCCGCCACCGGATTCCCACCGCCGACTACCAGAACTTCACCGAAGTCGAACCGGCACTGGCCTACCTGCGCGAGAAGGGTGCGCCGATCGTGATCAAGGCCGACGGCCTGGCCGCCGGCAAGGGCGTGATCGTCGCCATGACCCTCGGCGAAGCCGAGGATGCGGTGCGCGACATGCTCGCCGGCAACGCCTTCGGCGAGGCGGGTTCGCGGGTGGTGATCGAGGAGTTCCTCGATGGCGAGGAAGCCAGCTTCATCGTCATGGTCGACGGCAAGAACGTGCTGCCGATGGCCACCAGCCAGGACCACAAGCGCGTCGGCGACGCCGATAGCGGGCCGAACACCGGCGGCATGGGCGCCTACTCGCCGGCCCCGGTGGTCACCGCCGACGTGCACCGGCGCGTCATGGACGAGGTGATCTACCCGACCGTGCGCGGCATGGCCGAGGAAGGCAACGTCTACACCGGCTTCCTCTATGCCGGGCTGATGATCGACAAGGCCGGTCAGCCCAAGGTCATCGAGTTCAACTGCCGCTTCGGCGACCCGGAAACCCAGCCGATCATGGTGCGCCTGGAAAGCTCCCTGGTGCTGCTGGTCGAGGCCGCGCTGGCCAGGGCGCTGGACAAGGTCGAAGCGCAGTGGGACCCACGCCCGACGGTCGGCGTGGTGCTCGCCGCCGGCGGCTACCCGGGCGACTACGCCAAGGGCGACGTGATCGAGGGCCTGGATGCCGCGGCCGCGCTGGAGGGCAAGGTCTTCCACGCCGGCACCGCGCTGAACGCCGCGGGCGAGGTGGTCACCGCCGGTGGCCGCGTGCTCTGCGCCACGGCGATCGGGCACAGCGTGGCGGATGCCCAGCAGCAGGCCTATCGCCTGGCGAAGCAGATCAGCTGGAACGGCTGCTTCTACCGCAGCGACATCGGCTACCGTGCCATCGCACGCGAACAGGCTGACGAATAGCAGCGATCTGCAACGAAAAAGGCGGCCCAGTGGCCGCCTTTTTTCGTAGTGGCGTGGTCAACTACCTGACTATAATCGCGGCAATATCTGAAAGGACCTCGACCGTGACGCGGCTCTGGATCGCCATCGCCTTCATCTGCAGCCTGCTGCCCTGGTATGCCGGTACGGCGTCGGCGCAGGTGGTGGAAACCCCGGCAGCGGCGCTGGCGTCGGACTGGCAGATCCTGATCGACGATTCGGAGCAGCTCAAGCTCGAGGAAGTCATCGCCCAGCGCAGCCAGTTCAAGTCGCTGGGCCGGGAATCCTTCAGCATGCCCGCCGGCGAGCGCGCCATCTGGCTGCGCATCGAAACCCCGGCGCTGACCGACGTCCACTGGCTCTGGCTGTACGCCCCGCGGGTCAAGTACCTCGACTTCTATCGCCTGCGCGACGGCCAGCTGGAGCGCCACGAGCACACCGGCGAATCCATGCCGATGGCGGCCAGCACACTGTCGTCTAACAGCTACCTGTTCGTCCTGCCGAATGACGGCAGCGTGCGCGAAACCTATATCCGCATGACTTCCAGCCACCCGCTGATGGTGTGGCTGAAGACCCTCGACAGCAGCGGCGTGGTCGACCTGGAACGTCCCGCCTACCTGTTCGGCACGCTGTTCGGCGCGCTCGGCCTGCTGATGCTCTACAACCTCTTCCGCCTGGCCAACAACCGCGGCTTCGGCAACCTCTGGCTCAGCGGCTTCCACGCCTTGCTGCTGCTCAATGCGCTGGCCGAGTTCGGCGTGCTCGGCTACTGGCTGCCGAAAACCGGCAGCGGCTACAGCCTGGCGCTCTGCGCGGACATGGCGACGCTGGCCGCCGCCATCTGCCTGCTCGGCTTCATCCATTCGTTCTTCCGCAATACCCGTGTCGGCGAGGGCCTGAACTGGCTACCGATGGCCGGGATCATCGTCATCAGCGGCGTCGCCGCGGTGATCCTGCTTACCCGCGAGCTGTGGTACAGCGGCCTGATCAACCTGCTGATCCTGCTCGCCGCCGCCTGCGCGCTGATCACCGCCGCCTATCACCTGCGCCGTGGCTATCGCCCGGCGCGGCTGGTGGTACTGGCGGCCGGGACCTTCACCCTGGTGTTCCTGGCGCTGACGCCGATGCTCTTCGGCTTCGTGCAGATGAGCCCCGGCTGGCTGGAAATCATCCTGTTCGGCAGCGCCGCGTTCTGCGGCCTGCTGCTCAGCCTGTCGCTCAGCGATCGCCAGCGCCAGTTGAGGGCCGACCGCCTGACCGAGCACACCGCGCTGGCGGTGAGCGGCGCCGAGCTGCGCGCCAAGGCCGAGTTCCTGGCGAAGATCAGCCATGAAATCCGCACACCGATGAATGGCGTGCTGGGCATGACCGAACTGCTGCTCGGCACCCCGCTGTCGGCGAAGCAGCGCGACTACGTGCAGACCATCCACAGCGCCGGCAACGAGCTGCTCGGCCTGATCAACGAGATTCTCGACATCTCGCGCCTGGAGTCCGGGCAGATCGAACTGGACGACGTGCAGTTCGACCTCAACGCCCTGCTCGACGATTGCCTGGACATCTTCCGCGCCAAGGCCGAGCAGCAGCAGGTCGAGCTGATCAGCTTCATCCAGCCGCAGGTGCCGAGGGTGATCAGCGGAGACCCGACGCGCCTGCGCCAGACCCTGCTGAGCCTGCTGGACAACGCCTTCAAACAGACCGACGAGGGCGAAATCCTTCTCGTCGTCGCGCTCGATACCAGCGGCGAGCAGACCCGCCTGCGCATCGCCGTGCAGGACAGCGGCCGGCCGCTGCAGAGCGAAGACCGCGAGGCATTGCTCAACGCGGAACTGCACAGCCGCGACTTCCTGGCCGCGACCCGCGTCGGCGGGCGCCTCGGGTTGATCATTTCGCGCCAGCTGGTGCGCCTGATGCAGGGCGAGTTCGGCGTGCAGAGCGGCGGCCAGCAGGGCAACACCCTGTGGCTGACGCTGCCGCTCGATGCCGAGCGCCTGGAGCAGCCGCCCGCCGACCTGGAAAGCCCGCTGCTCGGCGCACGCCTGCTGGTGGTCGACGACAACGACACCTGCCGCAAGGTGCTGATGCAGCAATGCACCGTGTGGGGCCTGCAGGTCAGCGCGGTGGCCTCGGGCAAGGAGGCGCTGGCGCTGCTGCGCACCAAGGCGCACCTGCGCGACTACTTCGACGTCGTCCTGCTCGATCAGGACATGCCCGGAATGACCGGCCTGCAACTGGCGACCAAGATCAAGGAAGACCCCAGCCTCAACCACGACATCCTGCTGATCATGCTCACCGGCATCAGCAACGCGCCGAGCAAGATCATCGCGCGCAACGCCGGGATCAAACGCATCCTCGCCAAGCCGGTCGCCGGCTATGCGCTGAAGACCACCCTCGCCGACGAACTCGCGCAACGCGGCAAGAGCGCGGCCCCGAGCGAGGCGCCTGACGTGCCGGCGCTGGACGTGCCGAGCGACTTCCGCATCCTCGTCGCGGAAGACAACAGCATTTCCACCAAGGTCATCCGCGGCATGCTGAACAAGCTCAACCTGGAGCCGGACACCGCCAGCAACGGCGAGGAAGCGCTCAGCGCGATGAAGACCAGGCACTACGACCTGGTGCTGATGGACTGCGAGATGCCGGTCCTCGACGGCTTCTCCGCCACCGAGCAACTGCGCGAATGGGAGACCCGGGAGGGCCGCCGGCGCACGCCGATCGTCGCCCTCACCGCGCACATCCTGGTCGAGCACAAGGAGCGCGCGCGCAAGGTCGGCATGGACGGCCACATGGCCAAGCCGGTGGAGCTGTCGCAACTGCGCGAGATGATCCAGCAATGGGTCGGCGCCAGGCAGAGCAGCCATGCCGAAGGCGGCGCGCTGATCGAGTAAGCGTTCCGCGCCGCCAACCCCGCCTTTTTATACTCCTGCCGAGAACCCCCGCATGTCTGCCGCGCTGTTCAGTCTCTACCTCAAGTTGCTGGTGCTCTACAGCCCGTTCTTCGTGCTGTCCTGCTTCATCGGCATGACCCGCGGCTACACGCTGAAAGAGCGCAAGCGGCTCGCCTGGCGCGTCGCCAGCGGAGTGTTCGTCGCCAGCATGCTGCTCTATCTGTTCGGCACGCACATCTTCGTGCTGTTCGGCATCACCATCGACGCCTTCCGCATCGGCGCCGGCAGCGTGCTGTTCATCTCGGCGCTGGGCATGGCCCAGGGCAAATCCGTGGTGCAGAGCGACAACCTGCAGCAGGACGTGACCATCGTGCCGCTGACCATCCCGATCACCGTCGGCCCCGGCACCATCGGCGCGCTGCTGGTGATGGGCGCCAGCCAGCCGCACTGGAACGACAAGCTGCTGGCGGTGGGCGGCATCTTCCTCGCCAGCGTCACCGTCGGCATGGTGCTGTTCCTCTCCGGACGCTTCGAGCGCCTGCTCGGCGAGCAGGGGCTGCAGATCGTCAGCCGCCTGATGGGGCTTTTTGTCTGCGCACTGGCGGCGCAGATCATCTTCACCGGCGTGAAGAACTACCTTTCGCTCTGATTTGGTGCAATCCGGCACCCATGCGTTTTTCACGGTCGCGCGCGCGCACCACGACGGACCGCTGAAAATCGACTACCGCCTGCCTCCCGGAACGACCAAGCCGCTTCAAATCAAGGGTTTGCACGCCTTGGCACGGATGCTGCGATTGCTGCGTTGACGAATTGACGCAGGCGCGAGCCGGGAGCGTCGTTTCGCGAACAACGATGCGCATGGACCCAGCCACGGAGTCGCACCCTAATGAAACGCCGTCCCTTTCTGAAATCCACACTCGCTGCCAGTGCCCTTGTGCTCAGCGGGCTGTTTCCGTTCACCGCACACGCCGCCGACACCATCAAGGTCGGCATCCTGCATTCCCTTTCCGGCACCATGGCGATCTCCGAGACCTCGCTGAAAGACATGGCGCTGATGACCATCGACGAGATCAACGCCAAGGGTGGCGTGCTCGGCAAGAAACTCGAGCCGGTGGTCGTCGACCCGGCGTCCAACTGGCCGCTGTTCGCCGAGAAGGGCCGCCAGTTGCTGACGCAGGACAAGGTGGCCGTGACCTTCGGCTGCTGGACCTCGGTGTCGCGCAAATCGGTACTGCCGGTCTATGAAGAACTCAACGGGTTGCTGTTCTACCCCGTGCAGTACGAAGGCGAAGAGATGTCGCCGAACGTGTTCTACACCGGTGCGGCGCCGAACCAGCAGGCGATCCCGGCCGTCGAGTACCTGATGAGCGAGGATGGCGGCGCTGCCAAGCGTTTCTTCCTGCTCGGCACCGACTACGTCTACCCGCGCACCACCAACAAGATTCTGCGCAGCTTCCTGCACAGCAAGGGCGTCGCCGACAAGGACATCGAAGAGGTCTACACCCCGTTCGGTCACAGCGATTACCAGACCATCGTCGCCAACATCAAGAAGTTCGCCGCCGGCGGCAAGACCGCCGTGGTCTCCACCGTCAACGGCGACTCCAACGTGCCGTTCTACAAGGAACTGGCCAACCAGGGCATCGAAGCCACCGACATCCCGGTGGTCGCCTTCTCGGTCGGCGAGGAAGAACTGCGCGGCATCGACACCAAGCCGCTGGTCGGCCAGCTGGCCGCCTGGAACTACTTCCAGTCCGTGGATAACCCGGTGAACGAGAAATTCGTCGCCGCCTGGAAGGCCTACGCCAAGGCCAAGAAACTGCCGAACGCCGACACCGTGGTCACCAACGACCCGATGGAAGCCACCTACGTCGGCATCCACATGTGGGCGCAGGCGGTCGAGAAGGCCGGCACCACCGACGTCGACAAGGTGCGCGACGCCATGGCCGGGCAGACCTTCGCCGCGCCGGACGGCTACACCATCAAGATGGACGAGAAGAACCACCACCTGCACAAGCCGGTGATGATCGGCGAAGTCCAGGAAGACGGGCAGTTCTCGGTGGTCTGGCAGACCGAAGGCCCGGTGCGCGCCGAGCCCTGGAGCCCCTACATCGAAGGCAACGACAAGAAGCCTGACCACCCGATGAAGAGCAACTGATCCAGGCGCACCCTCTGCAGGAGCGAGCGCGCTCGCCGGCGCCCGTTCCTGCAGCGTCCGTGTTCATTCCGCCCGGCCCACGCTCCCGTGGCCGGGCAGGATGACCGTGATCCGAAGGACACCGATATGCCCTCTGCCGTCCACCGCCTGATCCTGGCCTGCCTGCTCCTGCTCCCCGCAGCGGCGCATGCCGGAGATGCCACCGATTTCGTCGCCGCCAATCCGTCCGCGCAGGCCAGCCTGCTGGAACGATGGGCCGCGCAACCCGATCCGGCCCGCCTGCCGCTGATCGAGGCGCTGCAGGACGGCCGCCTGGCCGCCGACAGCGCGAAAGTCCCGTTCATCGAGGAGAACGGCGCCTTCCGGGCCGCCGAAGGCAATGCCGTACCGGCCGACGCGCCGCGCAAGCTGCGCCTGAACAACCGCCTGCGCGGCCTCGCCAACACCGCCCTGGCCAGCCACCGGCTGCTCGCCGAGGACGCCGGCCTGCGCCTGGCCGCCGCCGAGCAACTGCAGAAGAGCGCTCGCCCGGAGCAACTCGGCCTGCTCAACCAGCGCGTCGCCGCGGAACAGGACGACGCCGTGCGCGATGCCCTGAGCCTGGCGCTGGCCAACCTGCAACTGGTCGACCCGGACCCTGCCGTGCGCCTGGCCGCCGTGCGCCTGCTTGGCGAAACCGGCCAGCCGCTGGCGCGCACGCGCCTCGAAACGCTGCTCGACCCGGCCGTGGAACAGGACGCCGGCGTGCGCACCGCGGCGCAAACCAGCCTGTCGCAGGTCAAACGCAAACTGCTGATCGGCGAACTCATCGGCCAGGCGTTCTCCGGCATGAGCCTGGGTTCGATCCTGCTGCTCGCCGCCCTCGGCCTGGCGATCACTTTCGGGCTGCTAGGGGTGATCAACATGGCCCACGGCGAGATGCTGATGCTCGGCGCCTACTCCACCTACGTGGTCCAGCTGCTGTTCCAGCGCCTGGCCCCCGACGCCCTGGCGTTCTACCCGCTGGCAGCGCTGCCGGTGGCGTTCTTCGTCACCGCGGCGATCGGCATGGCGCTGGAACGCACGGTGATCCGCCACCTCTACGGCCGCCCGCTGGAAACCCTGCTGGCCACCTGGGGCATCAGCCTGATGCTGATCCAGCTGGTGCGCATCGTCTTCGGCGCGCAGAACGTCGAGGTCGCCAACCCGTCCTGGTTGTCCGGCGGCGTGCAGGTGCTGCCCAACCTGGTGCTGCCGTACAACCGCATCGTGATCATCGGTTTCGCCCTGTTCGTGGTGGCGCTGACCTGGCTGCTGCTGAACAAGACCCGCCTGGGGCTGAACGTCCGCGCGGTGACGCAGAACCGCAACATGGCCGCCTGCTGCGGCGTCGCCACCGGCCGCGTGGACATGCTCGCCTTCGGCCTCGGCTCGGGCATCGCCGGCCTCGGCGGCGTGGCGCTGTCGCAGATCGGCAACGTCGGCCCGGACCTCGGCCAGAGCTACATCATCGATTCCTTCCTGGTGGTGGTGCTCGGCGGCGTCGGCCAGTTGGCCGGCAGCGTGCTGGCCGCGTTCGGACTGGGCATCGCCAACAAGATCCTCGAACCGCAGATCGGCGCCGTGCTGGGCAAGATCCTGATCCTCGCGCTGATCATCCTGTTCATCCAGAAGCGCCCGCAGGGGCTCTTCGCGCTGAAAGGACGGGTGATCGATTGATGGCCAGCCCGAACGCTCTCCAGATCGCCAGCGCGCCGCTGAACAACGCCTCGTGCCCCGCCCAGCGCGCGACCGCCATTCAACAAGGACACCGTCGATGAACCAGCCGCTCGCGCTCACCGCCGCGCAGAAAGCCGGCCCGCGCCTGACCCTCGCAGCGCTCGGCGCGGTGCTGGCGATCCTCGTCGCCCTGCCGCTGCTCTCGCTGCTGCCGGCGGACAACCCGCTGCAAGTCTCCGCCTACACCCTGACGCTGGTCGGCAAGATCCTCTGCTACGCCATCGTCGCCCTCGCCCTCGACCTGGTGTGGGGCTATGCCGGGCTGCTGTCGCTCGGCCACGGGCTGTTCTTCGCCCTCGGCGGCTACGCCATGGGCATGTATCTGATGCGCCAGACCGCCGGCGACGGCCTGCCGGCCTTCATGGGCTTCCTCGCCTGGACCGAGCTGCCCTGGTACTGGTACGGCACCTCCAGCTTCCTCTGGTCGATGTGCCTGGTGGTGCTGGCGCCGGGTCTGCTGGCGCTGGTGTTCGGCTTCTTCGCCTTCCGCTCGCGGATCAAGGGCGTGTACTTCTCGATCATGACCCAGGCGCTGACCTTCGCCGGCATGCTGCTGTTCTTCCGCAACGAGACCGGCTTCGGCGGCAACAACGGCTTCACCGGTTTCTCCACCCTGCTCGGCTTCGGCATCACCGCGCCGGGCACCCGCGCGGTGCTGTTCCTCGCCACCGTGGCGCTGCTGGTGACCAGCCTGGCGCTGGGCTGGGGCCTGGCGCGAAGCAAGTTCGGCCGGGTGCTCACCGCGCTGCGCGATGCCGAGAACCGGCTGATGTTCTGCGGCTACGATCCGCGCGGCTACAAGCTCTTCGTCTGGGTGCTGTCCGCCGTGCTCTGCGGCCTGGCCGGCGCGCTCTACGTGCCGCAGGTGGGCATCATCAACCCCAGCGAGATGGCCCCGACGCAGTCCATCGAGGCCGCCGTGTGGGTCGCCCTCGGCGGGCGCGGCACGCTGATCGGCCCGCTGCTCGGCGCCGGCATCGTCAACGGCATGAAGAGCTGGTTCACCGTGGCCTTCCCGGAGTACTGGCTGTTCTTCCTCGGCGCCCTGTTCATCATCGTCACGCTGTTCCTGCCCAAAGGCGTCATCGGCCTGCTGCGCCGCAAGGGAGAACAGTGATGCACGCCACCCCCGGACACTTCATGCTCGAACCCGCCTACGACCCGAACAGCGACGCCGGTACCGGCCGCGATGCGATCGGCCTTGGTCGCGCCTCCGGCCCCGGCCTGGACGTGCGCCACGGCACCCTCCTGACCCTGGAAGACATCAACGTCAGCTTCGACGGCTTCAAGGCGCTGCGCGATCTGACCCTGTACATCGGCGTCGGCGAACTGCGCTGTATCATCGGCCCCAACGGCGCGGGCAAGACCACGCTGATGGACGTGATCACCGGCAAGACGCGCCCGGACAGCGGCCAGGCGTTCTTCGGCGAAAGCCTCGACCTGACCGAGATGAGCGAGGTGGAAATCGCCCAGGCCGGGATCGGTCGCAAGTTCCAGAAGCCCACGGTGTTCGAGGCGCTCTCGGTGTTCGAGAACCTGGAGCTGGCGCAGAACGCCGACAAGTCGGTGTGGGCCAGCCTGCGTGCGCGCCTTTCCGGCGAGCAGCGCGAGCGCATCGAAGAGGTGCTCACCACGATCAAGCTGGACGCCTCGCGCCGGCGTCCGGCCGGGTTGCTTTCCCACGGGCAGAAGCAGTTCCTCGAGATCGGCATGCTGCTGGTGCAGGACCCGCAGTTGCTGCTGCTCGACGAGCCGGTGGCGGGCATGACCGACGCCGAAACCGAATTCACCGCCGAGCTGTTCAAGGGCCTCGCCGGCAAGCATTCGCTGATGGTGGTGGAGCACGACATGGGCTTCGTCGGCAGCATCGCCGACCACGTGACCGTGCTGCACCAGGGCCACGTGCTCGCCGAAGGCTCGCTGGAGCAGGTGCAGGCGGACGAACGGGTAATCGAGGTTTACCTCGGCCGCTGAGCCTTCGGTGCGCATGGCGCACCCTACACGCACGGCCTCCCCGTAGGGTGCGCCGCGCGCAGCGAATGGAATACCGGAGCGTGGATGACGCCGTCTTTCATCCACCGAAACACCACACGGTGGATCGATGAAGCGCGATCCATCCTACGAGACTAAGCCCGGTGCGCAGGGCGCACCCTACGCGCGCTACCAGGCTGAATCCTGGTGCGCATGGCGCACCCTACGCACGGCCTCCCCGTAGGGTGCGCCGCGCGCACCGAATGGAATACCGGAGCGTGGATGACGCCGTCTTTCATCCACCGAAACACTGCAGGGTAGATCGATGAAGCGCGATCCATCCTACGAGACTAAGCCCGGTGCGCAGGGCGCACCCTAAGCGCGCGGCCTCCCCGTAGGGTGCGCCGCGCGCAACGAATGGAACCACCGGGCGAACGACACCGCCCTCCTCTTCAAGGACATCCACATGCTGCAAGTCGACCAACTCCACCAGTACTACGGCGGCAGCCACATTCTCCGCGGGCTGAGCTTCGAGGCGAAGATCGGCGAGGTCACCTGCCTGCTGGGACGCAACGGGGTCGGCAAGACCACGCTGCTGAACTGCCTGATGGGCCTGATCCCGTCCCGTCAGGGCGTGGTGAACTGGAACGGCAAGCCGATCACCGGCTTCAAGACCCACCAGCGGGTCAACGCCGGCATCGCCTACGTGCCGCAGGGACGCGAGATCTTCCCGCGCCTGACGGTCGAGGAGAACCTGCTGATGGGCCTGTCGCGGTTTCCCGGCAGCGAGGCGAAGCGCGTGCCGCCGTTCATCTACGAGCTGTTCCCGGTGCTGGAGGAAATGAAGGCCCGCCGCGGCGGCGACCTGTCCGGCGGCCAGCAGCAACAGCTGGCCATTGGCCGCGCGCTCGCCAGCAAGCCGAGCCTGCTGATCCTCGACGAGCCCACCGAAGGCATCCAGCCCTCGGTGATCAAGGAGATCGGCGTGGTGATCAGGAAACTCGCCGCGCGTGGCGACATGGCGATCCTGCTGGTGGAGCAGTTCTACGACTTCGCCGCCGAGCTGGCCGACCAGTACCTGGTGATGTCGCGCGGCGAGATCGTCCAGCAGGGCCGCGGCGAAACCATGGAAGCCGATGGCGTGCGCGGGCTGGTCGCCATCTGAGTTTTCCCGTAGGTTTGTCCTGCTCGACCCGGCGCCCGCAAAGAACCCGCGCGGCGCTCTGGCCCACGCTTCACCGCCCTCCCACACTGCAAAGAAGCGCATGAACGCAACCCTCGCCCCCGCCCTCTTCACCCCCAGCTGGCACGCCGAACTGGAGCTGGGCTATGCGCGCACCGGCGACGCCACGCGCCCGGTGATGCGCCGCCACGCCGGCCCGCTGCGGGTGCAGAAGCACCTGTATGCCGAAGGCCCGGAAGTCTGCCAGCACATCATCGTCCACCCGCCGGGCGGTATCGCCGGCGGTGATCGCCTGGACATCCGCGCCAGCGTCGGCGAGGGCGCCTGGGCGCAGCTGACCAGCCCCGGCGCCGCCAAGTGGTACCGCGCGGCCGGCACCGCCCACCAGGACCTGCACCTGCGGGTGGAAGCCGGCGCGACCCTGGAGTGGTTGCCGCAGGAGACCATCGTCTACTCCGGCGCCCGCGCCGAACTGAGCACGCGCATCGAGCTGAACGGCGACGCGCGGCTGTTCTACTGGGACATGGTCGCCCTCGGCCGCCCGGCCGCCGACGAACGCTTCGCCGAGGGCCACTTCCAGGCGCGCCTGGACATCCTGCGCGACGGCCAGCCGCTCTGGCACGAACGCCAGCGCGTGACCGGCGGCGACGGCCTCCTCGATTCGCCGATCGGCCTCGACGGCCAGCCGGTGTTCGCCACCCTGATCGTCACCGGCGAGATCGACGCCGAATTGCTCGAACGCTGCCGCGACCTGCCTTCGCGCGTGCGCGGCGACCTCACCCAACTGCCCGGCCTGATCGTTGCACGCTGCCTGGCCCACGAAGCGCTGCACGCCCGCGCCTGGCTGATCGACCTCTGGCGCCTGTTGCGCCCGGCGCTGCTCGGTCGCACGGCCGTTCCCCCTCGAATCTGGAGCACCTGATGGACCTTTCACCGCGCGAAAAAGACAAGCTGCTGATTTTCACCGCCGGGCTGGTGGCCGAACGCCGCCTGGCCCGTGGCCTGAAGCTCAATTACCCGGAAGCCATGGCGCTGATTTCCGCCGCCCTGCTCGAAGGCGCGCGCGACGGCCGCAGTGTCGCCGAGCTGATGCACTTCGGCACCACCCTGCTGAGCCGCGACCAGGTGATGGAAGGCGTGCCGGAAATGATTCCGGAAATCCAGGTGGAAGCGACCTTCCCCGACGGCACCAAACTGGTGACCGTGCACCAACCCATCGCCTGATCGAAGGACGACCGCCGTGATCATCCGAGACGCCCTCGATGCCGACCTGCCCGGCATCCGCGACATCTACAACGACGCCGTGGTCAACACCACGGCGATCTGGAACGACTACGCCGTCGACCTCGACAACCGCCGTGCCTGGCTGGCCGATCGCGCCGCCCTGGGTTTCCCGGTACTGGTCGCGGTGGACGCCGACGACAACGTCCTCGGCTACTCCAGCTATGGCACCTGGCGCGCCATCGACGGTTTCCGCCATACCGTCGAGCACTCGGTCTACGTGCGCAGCGACCAGCGCGGCCAGGGCCTCGGGCCGAAGCTGATGCAGGCGCTGATCGAACGCGCGCGCGAATCCGGGCTGCACGTAATGGTCGCCGCCATCGAGAGCGGCAACGCCGCCTCGATCCGCCTGCACGAGCGCCTCGGCTTCGTCACCACCGGGCAGATGCCGCAGGTCGGACAGAAGTTCGGCCGCTGGCTCGACCTCACCTTCATGCAACTCCTCCTTTCCCCCGCTACGGAGCAGCCCGAATGATCCCAGGCGAATACCAGATCCAGCCCGGCGAGATCGAAATCAACGCCGGCCGCCGCACCCTCAGCCTGAGCGTCGCCAACAGCGGCGACCGGCCGATCCAGGTCGGCTCGCACTTCCACTTCTTCGAGACCAACGACGCGCTGACCTTCGACCGCGCGGCCAGCCGCGGCATGCGCCTGAACATCCCGGCCGGCACCGCGGTGCGCTTCGAGCCGGGGCAGAGCCGCGAGGTCGAACTGGTCGAACTGGCCGGCCAGCGCCGCGTGTTCGGTTTCGCCGGACGGGTGATGGGCGAGCTGTAAGCCGCCAAGGATTCGTAGGGTGCGCCGTGCGCACCAGAGCCAATCGCGGTGCGCACGACGCACCCTACAGGACACCTGCTAATGAAGATTTCCCGCCAAGCCTACGCCGACATGTTCGGCCCCACCGTCGGCGACAAGGTGCGCCTGGCCGACACCGACCTGTGGATCGAAGTGGAGAAGGACTTCACCACCTACGGCGACGAAGTGAAGTTCGGCGGCGGCAAGGTGATCCGCGACGGCATGGGCCAGAGTCAGCTGAACGCCGCCGACGTGGTCGACACGGTGATCACCAACGCGCTGATCATCGACCACTGGGGCATCGTCAAGGCCGACGTCGGCCTCAAGGACGGCCGCATCGCTGCCATCGGCAAGGCCGGCAACCCGGACATCCAACCCGACGTGAGCATCGCCATCGGCGGCGCCACCGAGGTCATCGCCGGCGAGGGCATGATCCTCACCGCCGGCGGCATCGACAGCCACATCCACTTCATCTGCCCGCAGCAGATCGAAGAAGCATTGATGAGCGGCACCACCACCATGATCGGCGGCGGCACCGGTCCGGCCACCGGCACCTACGCCACCACCGTGACCCCCGGCCCATGGCACATGGCGCGGATGCTCCAGGCCGCCGACGCCTTCCCGATGAACATCGGCTTCACCGGCAAGGGCAACGTCTCGCTGCCCGAGCCGCTGATCGAGCAGGTCAAGGCCGGCGCCATCGGCCTCAAGCTGCACGAGGACTGGGGCACCACGCCGGCGGCCATCGACAACTGCCTGTCGGTCGCCGACCAGTACGACGTGCAGGTGGCGATCCACACCGACACGCTGAACGAATCCGGCTTCGTCGAGACCACGCTGGGCGCATTCAAGGGCCGCACCATCCACACCTATCACACCGAGGGCGCCGGCGGCGGTCACGCGCCGGACATCATCAAGGCCTGCGGCTTCCCCAACGTGCTGCCCAGTTCGACCAACCCGACCCGGCCGTTCACCCGCAACACCATCGACGAGCACCTGGACATGCTGATGGTCTGCCATCACCTTGACCCGAGCATCGCCGAGGACGTCGCCTTCGCCGAAAGCCGCATCCGTCGCGAGACCATCGCCGCCGAGGACATCCTCCACGACCTCGGCGCCTTCAGCATGATCAGCTCCGACAGCCAGGCCATGGGCCGCGTCGGCGAGGTGATCACGCGCACCTGGCAGACCGCCGACAAGATGAAGAAGCAGCGCGGCGCGCTGCCCGAGGACGGCGCCGGCAACGACAACTTCCGGGTCAAGCGCTACATCGCCAAGTACACCATCAACCCGGCGATCACCCACGGCATCAGCCACGAGGTCGGCTCCATCGAGGTCGGCAAATGGGCCGACCTGATCCTCTGGCGCCCGGCGTTCTTCGGCGTCAAGCCGACGCTGATCCTCAAGGGCGGGGTCATTGCCGCCAGCCTGATGGGCGACGCCAACGCCTCGATCCCGACCCCGCAACCGGTGCACTACCGGCCGATGTTCGGCAGCTACGGCGGCTCGCTGCACGCCAGCAGCCTGACCTTCATCAGCCAGGCCGCCGCGGACGCCGGCGTACCGCAGCAACTCGGCCTGCAGAAGAAGATCGGCGTGGTCAAGGGCTGCCGCGCGGTGCAGAAGAAGGACCTGATCCATAACCACTATACGCCGAGCATCGAGGTCGACCCGCAGAACTACCAGGTCAAGGCCGACGGCCAGTTGCTCTGGTGCGAGCCGGCCGACGTGCTGCCGATGGCCCAGCGCTACTTCCTGTTCTGAGGCCCGCGACCACGACCGCCCCATGTCGGTCGTGGTCCGGCGCCGCCGCGCAATCGCTCGCCAGCCGAACGCTTGCGTCCCGTCGGGTTCTGTATCTGTGCAGGTTATTTCCTGGACCCCACGAACGGACGGAGAAAAACAATGACCCTCAAATACGCTCTCGCCGCCACCGCCCTGGCCTTTTCCGGCATCACCTTCGCTGCGCCACCCGCGATGGAGAAGGGCGGCATGCTGGTCGATGCCAAAGGCATGACCCTGTACACCTACGACAAGGACACCAAGGACATCTCCAAATGCAGCGGCCCCTGCGCGGAAAACTGGCCTCCGCTGATGGCCGATGCCGACGCCAAGCCCGATGGCCAGTGGACCCTGGCCAAACGCGAGGACGGCACCCTGCAGTGGGCCTACGCCGACAAGCCGCTGTACACCTTCGCCAAGGACAAGCCGGGTGAGATGAACGGCGATGGCAAGGGCGGCGTCTGGCACATGGCCAAACCCTGACGTCCACACCGCGCCGGGCACTTTTCGCCGGCCCGGCGCACCCATCCGCCCCCTCACGAAGCGAGCCGCCATGAGCAACCTCTACGAAATTCCCGTCACCTCCATCGATGGCACCGCGCAGACCCTCGAACCGTACAAGGGCAAGGTGCTGCTGGTGGTCAACGTTGCCTCCAAGTGCGGGCTGACGCCGCAGTACGAAGGCCTGGAAAAGCTCTACGAGAGCAAGCATGCCGCCGGCCTCGAAGTGCTCGGTTTCCCGGCCAATGACTTCCTCGGCCAGGAGCCGGGCAGCGACGAAGAGATCAAGGCGTTCTGCAGCCTGACCTACGACGTGAAATTCCCACTGTTCGCCAAGATTTCCGTGGTCGGCGATGGCCAGCACCCGCTGTACCAGGCCCTCACCCGCGCGCTGCCGGACGCCACCGGCGAAGGCCCGATGCGGGAAAAACTCAAGGGCTACGGCATCCAGGCCAATCCGGTGCCAGAGGTGCAGTGGAACTTCGAGAAATTCCTCATCGGTCGCGACGGCCGCGTCGCCGCCCGCTTCGCACCCGACGTCACCGCGGACGACCCACGCCTGGTCGAAGCCGTGGAAGCGGAACTGGCGAAATCCGCCTGATCCGCACGGCGGGCGAGCCAGGCTCGCCCGCCGCCATTTCTGTATACACAAACACACAGTAAAGACCGCATTGTCGGATCAACGACAATCAAGGCGGTCTTTTCCTGCATTAATAAAAATACATTTAACCTATAAAATCATAGGCTTGAATGGAAACAGGAAAGCTGGAAGCGTTCTTGCTCTGTCCGTGACGCTCAACCGGGCGCATCGGGAATTCGCTATATAGACGCCTACCCAGGCGAGTGCGAATCGGCACCCTGCATCATCCAGAACTCGTCGACCGAGCGATCCGCCACAGAGCCGGACGCGAGGCGGGCGGTGACGATGCAGACACCGCCTTCCCCTTGCGCCCCGAGCCCACACTCACGACATCGCAACGGAGCGCACCCATGAAGATCCAATCCCTCAGCGCAGCCATCGCCCTCGGCCTGCTGACCCAGCACGCCACGGCCGCCGGCTTCATCGAGGACAGCAAGGCCAGCCTCGGCCTGCGCAATTTCTATTACGACCTGAACACCAAGAACACCGCCGACAACCGGGCCGAGGCCAACG
>NZ_DJTK01000054.1:0-29270 GCF_002438225.1 Pseudomonas sp. UBA6310
GCGATCACCCGCGCGATCATCGCCATGGCCCACAGCCTGGAGCTGGACGTGGTGGCCGAGGGCGTCGAGGAACAGGCGCAGCTGGATTTCCTCAAGGCCCACGGCTGCGACGAGATTCAGGGCTACCTGATCGCCCGGCCGCTGGCGGTGGACGCCTTCGTCGCGCTGCTGGAAGAACAGCGCCGCGACTGATCGCTCAGTGCTCCAGCTGACGCATCAACAGCCCCAGTTCCGGCTGCACGTCGTCAGGCAGCGGCAGGTAGAGCACATGGCCGTCGCCCGGCGCCACCTCCACGCCCTGGCCGGCGGCGTTCTGCAGCGCGTCGAGGCGAAAGTGCAGGTTGCCCTGCGGGGTCATCAGCTCCAGCTGGTCGCCGAGGGCGAAGCGGTTCTTCACCTTCACTTCGGCCAGGCCGTGACGACGCTCGCCGGTCAGCTCGCCGACGAACTGCTGGCGTTCGGACAGCGAACTGCCGCGCAGGTAGTTCTGGTACTCGTCGTGCACGTGGCGGCGCAGGAAACCTTCGGTGTAGCCGCGGTGGGCGAGGGATTCGAGATTGCCCAGCAGCGACGCATCGAACGGCTTGCCGGCCACCGCATCGTCGATGGCCCGGCGATAGACCTGGGCGGTACGCGCCACGTAGAAGTGCGACTTGGTGCGGCCCTCGATCTTCAGCGAATGCACGCCCATCGCCACCAGCCGCTCGACGTGCTGCACGGCGCGCAGGTCCTTGGAGTTCATGATGTAGGTGCCGTGCTCGTCCTCGAAGGCGGACATCGGTTCGCCGGGACGGGTGCTCTCCTCGAGCAGGAACACCCGGTCGCTCGGCGCGCCCTGGCCGAGCGTGGGGTCGACCTGCTGCACGCCGGCGGCAACGATCTCGCCCAGCTCGTTCTCCTGCGCGGTGCTGGTCTTGTACTCCCAGCGGCAAGCGTTGGTGCAGGTGCCCTGGTTGGGATCGCGGTGGTTGAGGTAGCCGGAGAGCAGGCAGCGCCCGGAATAGGCCATGCAAAGCGCGCCGTGGACGAACACCTCCAGTTCCATGCCCGGCACGCGCTGGCGGATTTCGCCGATCTCCTCCAGCGACAGCTCCCGCGAGAGGATGGTCCGCGTCAGGCCCTGGCGGCGCCAGAACTCCACGCTCGCCCAGTTGACCGCGTTGGCCTGCACCGACAGGTGGATCGGCATCTGCGGGAAGTGTTCGCGGACCAGCATGATCAGGCCGGGATCGGACATGATCAGCGCGTCCGGCCCCATCTCGATCACGGGCTGCAGGTCGCGCAGGAAGGTCTTCAGCTTGGCGTTGTGCGGCGCGATGTTGACCACCACGTAGAACTGCTTGCCCTGCGCGTGCGCCTCGTCGATACCCAGCGCCAGGTTGGCATGGTCGAACTCGTTGTTGCGCACGCGCAGGCTATAGCGCGGCTGCCCGGCGTACACCGCGTCGGCGCCGTAGGCGAAGGCGTAACGCATCGACTTGAGGGTGCCGGCGGGGGAAAGCAGCTCGGGGCGGAACGGCGAGGTGGTCATGGCGGGCGGATCGCAACCGGAAAAGGGGGCGCGATTCTAGGCGGCGTGCGCCGCGGCGGGGTTGACCTGGGTCTAGCTGCGGCGAATGAGCGCGGGCTGCGTGCGGCCCGCGCTCGGGTAACTAGTCGCGCTCCAGCAGCCAGGCCTGGGCACCGGGCCGGTACTCAGGAATCTCGTCTGGCGCGGCGTCGTTCAGCGCTTCGATGATCTTCAGCTGCTTGCCGTCGCGCTCGAACAGCCAGGAGCGGCCCTGGTCGCCGAGCTGCAGCCAGAGGCTGTCGTGATCCCCGGCCATCGAGGCGCAATCGCCGGCCAGGCACAGGGCGTAACGATCCGCGCCGGGCAGTCCTTCGAGGCTACCGTCCGGGTGGAACAGCACCAGCCCGCCTTCGCCGAGGCCCTCGCGAATGGTCCAGGTGCCGCCCAGGTAGGCGGCGTAGAGCGCGTGCTCGAAGCTGGCGCCGGCCGGTGCATCGGCGGCGGCCGCGACGGCGGGATGGGTGAAGCGCTGCTCCGGCCAGCTCTGGCTGGCCTGCTGCACCAGCTCGCCGTGGTCCAGGCTCAGGCGCTCCTGGAAGTCGCCGGGAAATTCCACCCGCCACTGGCGCTCCTGCTCGTCCACCAGACGCCCTTCGCCCAGCTCGAAGCCGTTGCTGAAGGTGGCGCTGCGCTGGCGCGGATCGATCCGCCATTCCAGGTTCGGACCGAACGCCAGCAGCGACTCGCGCAGGCTCTCGCCTCGCGCGGCGGCATCGATCGCCGCCTGGTTGATCCAGATGCCGCCAGGATCGCTCGGCGGGCTGGCGCAACCGGCCAGCAGACTGCCGGCGAGTAACAGCAAGAGTGCATTACGCATGGGCGATGGCTTCCCTCGGGCGGCGGGGCCCGGGCCCCGCGGTGGCGATCATTCGAGGACGAGGATGGCGTCCATTTCCACCTGCGCGCCACGCGGCAGTGCGGCGACGCCGATGGCGGCGCGGGCCGGGTAGGGCTGCTGGAAGTAACGGCCCATGACCTCGTTGACGGTGGCGAAATGCGCCAGGTCGGTGAGGAAGATGTTCAGCTTGACGATGTCCTTGAACGAACCGCCGGCGGCCTCGGCCACGGCCTTGAGGTTCTCGAACACCTGGACGGTCTGCGCCTCGAAGCCTTCCACCAGCTCCATGGTCGCCGGGTTCAGCGGAATCTGCCCGGACATGTACAGCGTGTTGCCGGCCTTGATCGCCTGCGAGTAGGTGCCGATGGCGGCGGGGGCCTTGTCGCTGCTGATGACGGTCTTGCTCATGATGAACTCCTTCTGAGGGTGTTTACCGGAGGGCGCGGGCAGGCCGGCGCGCTCGGTGGGAAAGGGGTCAGGCGCGGACGCGGGTGATGCGCACCACGCCCATCAGGGTGCGCAGCTTGCGTATCACGCGGGCGAGGTGAACGCGGTCGTGCACGCTGATCACCAGCTGGACCACGCTGATGCGACCGTCGCGTTCGTCCATGCCGATCTTCTCGATGTTGCCGTCGGCGGCGTTGACGCTGCCGGCGAGCAGGGCGATCAGGCCGCGCTGGTGTTCCAGCTCGACGCGCAGTTCGACGTTGAATTCGCCGGTGACGTCCTTGGCCCAGGACAGCTGCACGCACTTCTCCGGGTTGTTGCGGATTTCGGCGATGTTCTTGCAGCTTTCCAGGTGCACGACCATGCCCTTGCCGGCGGACAGGTGCCCGACGATCGGGTCGCCGGGAATCGGCGTGCAGCACTTGGCATAGCTGAGCACCAGGCCTTCGGTGCCGCGAATCGCCAGCGGCCCTTCGGCGCTCTGCGGCTGCTCGCCCTCGCTGGCCAGCAGGCGCCGTGCGACCACGTAGGCCATGCGGTTGCCCAGGCCGATGTCCTCGAGCAGGTCCTCGAGCACCTCCATGCGGTACTCGGCAAGCACGCCGCGCACGCGCTCCGCGGCGATCTTGTCCAGATGACTGTCGAAGCCGGCCAGCACCTTGTTCAGCAGGCGTTCACCCAGGCTGATCGATTCCGAGCGGCGCTGCTGCTTGAGCGCGTGGCGGATGTGCGTGCGCGCCTTGCCGGTGACCACGAAATTCAGCCAGGCCGGGTTCGGCCGCGCGCCGGGCGCACTGACGATCTCGACGGTCTCGCCACTTTCCAGCGGCTGCGAGAGCGGCGCCAGGCGACGGTTGATGCGGCAGGCGATGCAGCTGTTGCCGACGTCGGTGTGCACCGCGTAGGCGAAGTCGACCGCGGTGGAACCCTTGGGCAGCTCCATGATGCGGCCCTTGGGCGTGAACACGTAGACCTCGTCCGGGAACAGGTCGATCTTCACGCTCTCGATGAATTCCAGCGAGTTGCCGGCGCGCTGCTGCATCTCCAGCACACCCTTGACCCATTGCCGGGCGCGGGCGTGGGTGCCCTTGGGCTGCTCGTCGTCGCTGGACTTGTACAGCCAGTGCGCGGCGATGCCGTTGTTGGCCATCTCTTCCATCTCGCGGGTGCGGATCTGGATCTCGATGGGCACGCCGTGCATGCCGAACAGCGTGGTGTGCAGCGACTGGTAGCCGTTGGCCTTGGGAATCGCGATGTAGTCCTTGAAGCGCCCCGGCAGTGGCTTGTACAGGCTGTGCACCGCGCCGAGCACGCGGTAGCAGGTGTCGACCTTGTCGACGATGATGCGGAAGGCGTAGACGTCCATGATCTCGTTGAACGCCTTATGCTTGCCGCGCATCTTCTGATAGATGCTGTAGAGGTGCTTCTCGCGCCCGACCACCTCGCCTTCCAGCTCGTCGCGCTGCAGGCAATGGGTCAGCGATTCCTCGATCTTGTTGACGATTTCCTTGCGGTTGCCGCGAGCCTTCTTGACCGCCTTGGCGATCAGCCCGGAGCGCATCGGGTGCATCGCCTTGAAGCCGAGGTCCTCGAACTCCACGCGCATCGCATGCATGCCCAGGCGGTTGGCGATGGGCGCGTAGATTTCCAGGGTTTCCTTGGCGATGCGCCGGCGCTTCTCGCCGGACAGCACTTCCAGCGTGCGCATGTTGTGCAGGCGGTCGGCCAGCTTGACCAGGATCACGCGGATGTCGCGGGCCATGGCCATGGCCATCTTCTGGAAGTTTTCCGCCTGCGCTTCGGCCTTGGTCTCGAAGTTCATCTGGGTCAGCTTGCTGACCCCGTCGACCAGGTCCGCCACCGTTTCGCCGAACTGGGCGATCAGCGCTTCCTTGGCGATGCCGGTGTCCTCGATGACGTCGTGCAGCATCGCGGCCATCAGGCTCTGATGGTCCATGTGCATGTCGGCGAGGATGTTGGCCACCGCGAGCGGGTGGGTGACGTAGGCTTCGCCGCTGCGACGGCGCTGGCCGTCGTGGGCTTGCTCGGCGTAGAAATACGCACGGCGGACCAGATTGACCTGGTCCGCGCCGAGGTAGGTCGAAAGTCGTTCGGCGAGGGTATCTATGCTAGCCAAGGCAGGGCCTCCTGCCGGCTTCCAATCGCTACCCTGTGACTTCGACCGGGCATAGGCTTAAAGGGCCTCGTTGGCCTCTTCCTCGTAACTGGCGAAGAGCGGCTCGTCGTCCACGATCTCTTCTTGGGCGATCACGTCGTAATCGACCAGGCCTTCGGCGATTTCGCGCAGGGCGACGACGGTCGGCTTGTCGTTTTCCCAGGCTACCTTGGGCTCCTTGCCGCCGGTTGCCAGCTGACGGGAGCGCTTGGTGGCGAGCATGACCAGCTCGAAACGGTTATCCACGTGGTCCAGGCAGTCTTCAACGGTAACGCGAGCCATGGTGTTCCTCTGAATCTTGAAAAGTCTGGGAGCTGTGCCCGATCGGGCGAGCGGACTGGATAGTTTAAAAAATCACCAGCATTTAGGGAAGCGGTAAATCTGTCTCCGCCGCGCGCCAGGGTATACCCCAGACGCTGCCCCTCACGCCAGCAGTTGCCGCAGCAGCTCGCCGAAACGCAATTGCTGCGCGCTCTGTTGCAACTGATTGGCGCGGAAGATCGCCTTGAGGTCGTCCAGGGCGTGGGCGAAGTCGTCGTTGATCACCAGGTAGTCGTACTCGACGTAGTGGCTCATCTCGCTGACCGCCTCGCGCATGCGCCGCTCGATGATCTCCTCGCTGTCCTGGCCACGGTTGGTCAGGCGCTGGCGCAACGCTTCCTGGGTCGGTGGCAGGATGAACACCGATTTTGCCTGCGGCATCAGCCGGCGCACCTGTTGCGCACCCTGCCAGTCGATTTCCAGGATCAGGTCGTAGCCTTCGGCGAGGGTGCGCTCCAGCGCCCGTTGCGAGGTGCCGTAGAGATTGCCGAAGACCTCGGCATGCTCGAGGAAATCGTTGTGCTCGAGCAGTTCGGCGAAGTGCTGGCGGTCGACGAAGTGATAGTTGACCCCATCCACCTCGCCGGGGCGCATCGCGCGCGTGGTGTGCGAAACCGACACGCGCACCTGCGGCATGGCGTCGATCAGGGCCTTGACCAGGCTGGTCTTGCCCGCGCCGGACGGCGCGGAAACGATGTACAAGGTGCCGCTGCTCATCTGTTCGATAACCTATTCGATGTTCTGCACTTGTTCGCGCATCTGCTCGATCAAGACCTTGAGGTTCACCGCAGCCTGGGTCGAACGCGGATCGAAGGCCTTGGAGCCCAGGGTGTTGGCCTCGCGATTGAGTTCCTGCATGAGGAAATCCAGACGCCGTCCCGCGGCGCCGCCGGCCTTGAGCACGCGGCGGACTTCGCCGACATGGGTGCTCAGGCGATCGAGCTCTTCGGCGACGTCGCTCTTTTGCGCGAGCAGCACCAGCTCCTGCTCGAGCCGCTGCGGGTCCAGCTCGGCGCGCATCTCGGCGAAGCGGTCGAGGATCTTCTGGCGCTGGCCTGCGAGCATCTGCGGAACCTGCTCGCGCAGCGCGGCGACTTCGCCGGCGATCGCGTCCAGACGCTCGTTGAGCAGGCGCGCCAGTTCGGCGCCTTCGCGCCCGCGGCCGCTCTTGAGCTCGGCAAGGGCTTCGCCGAACAGCTCCAGCGCGGCGGCGTTCATGGCCTGCGGGTCCGCGGCATCGGCCACCAGCACGCCGGGCCAGGCGAGCACTTCCAGCGGGTTCAGTGGTGCCGGTTGCTTGATCAGCGCGGCGACGCTTTCGGCCGCGGCGATCAGTTGCGCGGCGCGCGTGCGGTCGACCTGCAGTTCTTCGCCGCCGCCCGCCTCGGCGAGGCGCAGGGTGCATTCGATCTTGCCGCGCGAAACGCCCTGACGCAGCGCTTCACGCACGGCGCCTTCGAGGTCGCGGAAGGCGTCCGGCAGGCGCAGGTGAGGTTCGAGATAACGATGATTGACCGAGCGCAGCTCCCAGCTCAGGGTGCCGTGGGCGCCGGCCCGCTCGACCCGCGCGAAGGCGGTCATGCTGTGCACCATGGGAAAACCTCTCGGTGAAGACGGGAAACTGGGTGCGAAAGGCGCAGGATTGTAGCGCAGTGCGTCGGTGGCTCCCAAACGGCGATGTCCTGCAGCGAACACGGCCCTTATACTGCGCGACAGTTTTCTGCCTAGGAATTACCCATGAAGCGTCCAAGTGGCCGCGCCGCCGACCAGCTGCGCCCGATCCGCATCACCCGCAACTACACCAAGCACGCCGAGGGTTCGGTGCTGGTGGAGTTCGGCGATACCAAGGTGATCTGTACGGTCAGCGTCGAATCGGGAGTGCCGCGCTTCCTCAAGGGCCAGGGCCAGGGTTGGCTCACCGCCGAGTACGGCATGCTGCCGCGCGCCACCGGCGACCGTAACCAGCGCGAAGCCGCGCGTGGCAAGCAGGGTGGTCGCACCCTGGAAATCCAGCGCCTGATCGGCCGTGCCCTGCGTGCCTCGCTGGACATGAGCAAGCTCGGCGAAAACACCCTGTACGTCGACTGCGACGTGATCCAGGCCGACGGCGGAACGCGTACCGCCTCGATCACCGGTTCGATGGTCGCCCTGATCGACGCCCTGAAAGTGCTGAAGAAGCGCGGCGGGCTCAAGGGCGGCGACCCGCTCAAGCAGATGATCGCGGCGGTTTCCGTCGGCATTTACCAGGGCGAGCCGGTGCTCGATCTGGATTACCTGGAAGACTCGGCTGCCGAAACCGACCTGAATGTGGTCATGACCGACGCCGGCGGGTTCATCGAGGTGCAGGGCACCGCCGAAGGCGCGCCGTTCCAGCCGGAGGAACTGACCGCCATGCTGGCGCTGGCATCGGCGGGCATGCAGCAGATTTTCGAGCTGCAGCGCGTCGCGCTGGCCGACTGATCGTCGCCTGAGGAGTTGCCGTGATGGATGAGTTCGACACCCTGACCCCGCCGGAAAACGCCCCGCTCAAGCCCAGCCAGCAGGCGCGGCAGTGGGCGATGCTCTGTCACCTGGCGGCATTCGCGGGGTTGGTCGTGCCTTTCGGCAACCTGCTCGGGCCGTTGATCGTCTGGCAACTGAAAAAAGACATCGACCCGTTCGTCGACGCGCAGGGCAAGGAAGCGCTGAACTTCCAGATCAGCGTGGCCATCGCGGTGATGGTCTGCTTCATGTTGATGCTGCTGGTAATCGGCTTTCCCCTGCTGGCTCTGGTCAGCATCGGCGCGCTGGTGCTGAGCATCATCGGCGGACTCAAGGCCAACGAGGGCGTGGCCTATCGTTATCCCTTCACCTGGCGGCTGGTGAAGTAAGCGCGCCGCGGCGACGGGCAAAACCCGTAGCCGCGCGGCTCAGACGCTGAGCATCCAGTCGTAGTCGACGGTCAGCGGCGCATGCTGGGAGAAGCGCGGCTGACGCGGCAGCTTGGCACTGCGCACGAAGCGGCGCAGGCCGGGCGTGAGCAGCTGATAGTCGAAGCGATAGCCCAGGTTGAGCATTTCGGCCTGTTCGCTGTCCGGCCACCAACTGAACTGATCGCCTTCGCGGCTGACTTCGCGCAGGGCATCCACGTAGCCCATGGTGCCAACCACCTCATCCATCCACGCGCGCTCCGGCGCGAGGAAGCCCGTGACCTGCTGGCAGTCGCGCCAGTTCTTCACGTCGAGCTTCTGATGCGCCACGTACAGCGAGCCGCAGTAGATGTACTCCCGGCGCTTGCGACGTTGCTTGTCGAGATAGTGGGCGAAATCGTCCATGAACTTGAATTTCTGGTTCAAGCTTTCGTCCCCGCCTTGGCCGGACGGCAGCAGCAAGGTCGCGATGCTGACCTTGTCGAAATCCGCCTGCAGATAGCGCCCGTAGCGGTCGGCCATTTCGAAGCCGAGGCCGCTGATCACCGCCTTGGGTTGCAACCGCGAGTAGAGCGCCACACCACCCTGACTGGGTACTTCGGCATCGCAGGCATACAGGAAATAGCCGTCCAGTTGGAAGGCTGGGTCGTCCAGTTCGAAGGCGGAGGCACGGGTGTCTTGCAGGCAGATCACGTCGGCATTCTGCGCTTGCAACCAACTGAGGAGTCCTCGTTCGGCTGCAGCCTGAATACCATTCACGTTCACACTGATGATCCGCATAATGGCCCCCAAAAACACGTGCATGTATGATACCCGAGCTCTCTACATTTAGCTAAATCCATGCCGCTTCAAGGATTTTTCATGCAGGACTACCAGCGCGACTTCATCCGATTCGCCATCGAACGCGGTGTTCTGCGCTTCGGCGAGTTCACCCTGAAGTCCGGCCGCACCAGCCCGTACTTCTTCAATGCCGGTCTCTTCAACAGTGGTCTCGCGCTCTCCGAGCTGGGACGTTTCTACGCAGCTGCCGTGGTGCAGAGCGGGATTTCCTTCGATGTGCTGTTCGGTCCGGCCTACAAGGGCATTCCGCTGGCGGCGGCAACCGCCGTCGCCCTGGCAGAGCGCCATGGGCTCGATCTGCCCTGGTGCTTCAATCGCAAGGAAGCCAAGGACCATGGCGAAGGCGGCAGCCTGGTTGGCGCGCCGCTGGTCGGACGCGTGCTGATCGTCGACGACGTGATTACCGCCGGCACGGCGATTCGCGAAGTCATGCAGATCATCGACGGCCAGGGTGCACAGGCCGCGGGTGTGCTGATCGCGCTGAACCGCCAGGAGCGCGGGCGCGAAACGCTTTCGGCGATTCAGGAAGTCGAGCGTGATTTCAAAATGCCAGTAGTAAGTATTGTTTCCCTCGAACAAGTACTGGAATATCTCGCCGGTGATGCTGAACTGAAAAAATACCTGCCAGCTGTCGAAGCGTATCGCGCGCAATACGGCATCTGATCTTCACCCCCTTGGGCGCTCTGAACATGGCTGAACCGGGCTCGTTCCGTTTTTGGATGCTGTTGCTGGCTCTGCCGATGCTCGCGCAGGCCGCCGAGAAGGGCGATCAACAACTCTATCGTTACGTCAACGACAAGGGCGTCACGGTCCTCGACCGCCAGGGTGTGCCTTCGCAGTACATCGGCAAGGGCTACGAGGTGCTCAACGAGAGCGGCCGGGTGATCCAGGTCGTGCCGCCGGCGCCCAGCCCGGAGGAGATGCAGCGCCGCCTCGCTGAAAAAGCCCGCGCCAGTTCGGATGCGCAACTGTTGCGCCTGTACTCCAGCGTCGACGACGTCGACCGCGCCAAGGCCCGCAAGCAGGCCGAGCTCGACGGGCTGATCAGCGTGGCGCGGGGCAATCTGCAATCGCTGCGTACCCAGCAGGCCAATCTGCAGAGCCAGGCAGCCGACAAGGAGCGCGCCGGCCAGGCGGTTCCCGATCAACTGGTGGCGCAGATCGATAACGTAAAGGCCGACCAGGTGCGTCTGCTCGGCGATATCAAGCGCTACGGCGAGCTGCGCAAGCAGGCCGATGCCTCCTTCGCCGCCGATCGTGCCCGTCTGAGCGAGTTGCTCGGTCTGCCGCAGTAACCCCGATTCCGAGTTGAACGAACCGATGCCCCGGGCCCTGCAGCCCGGAGTGTTGCGCCTCGTCAATGACGCTTGCGGGTGGTGATCTGGGTGCCCACACCGGTGTCGGTGAAGATTTCCAGCAGAACCGCGTTCGGCACCCGGCCATCGATGATGTGCGCGCTGTGCACGCCGCCCTGCACCGCTTCGAGCGCGCAACGGATCTTCGGCAGCATGCCGCCGTAGATGGTGCCGTCGGCGATCAGCGCGTCGACTTCCTCGGTGGTCAGCCCGGTCAGCACCTGGCCGGTCTTGTCCATCAGGCCGGCGATATTGGTCAGCAGCATGAGTTTTTCCGACTTCAGCGCCTCCGCCACCTTTCCGGCCACCAGGTCGGCGTTGATGTTGAACGACTGCCCGTCGGCACCGACGCCGATCGGCGCGATCACCGGGATGAAGTCGCCCTTCACCAGCATGTTCAGCAGATCGGTGTTGATCCCGACCACTTCGCCGACCTGGCCGATGTCGATGATCTCGGGCGTGGTCATTTCCGGTGTCTGCCGGCTCACCTGCAGTTTCTTCGCGCGGATCAGCTCCGCGTCCTTGCCGGTGAGGCCGATGGCGCTGCCGCCATGGCGGTTGATCAGGTTGACGATGTCCTTGTTGACCTGGCCGCCGAGGACCATCTCCACCACGTCCATGGTCTGCGCATCGGTGACGCGCATGCCGTCGATGAAATGACTCTCGATGGACAGCCGCTTGAGCAGATCGCCGATCTGCGGGCCGCCGCCGTGTACCACCACCGGGTTTATCCCGACGGCCTTCATCAGCACGATGTCGCGGGCGAAACCGTCCTTCAGCTCGTCGCTTTCCATGGCGTTGCCGCCGTACTTGATGACCAGTGTCTTGCCCACGAAGCGGCGGATGTAGGGCAGTGCCTCGGAAAGGACCTGGGCGACCTGGGTGGCGTCTTCACGACTGAGGGGCATGGGTAACTCCGGCGTATCGAAAAGCGAAGGGTGGAAATGACAGCGCGACGCAGAAGCGTCGCGCGGGTGGAATGATACCGAGCAAGTCGGCGGCGCATCACGCGCCGTCTGCTCAGAACGGTACTTTCATCTCCGGAGCGACGCGCGCGAGCTGCTCGCGGAACACCGCCTTGATGCGTTCCAGCTCGGTCTCGGTCTCGGCCTCGAAGCGCAGCACCAGCACCGGCGTGGTGTTGGAGGCGCGCACCAGGCCCCAGCCTTTCTGGTAGTCGACGCGCACGCCGTCGAGGGTGGTCAGGTTGGCCTCGCCCCACTGGGCATCGCGCTGCAGGGCGTCGATGATGGCGAACTTGCTCTCCTCGGTGACCTGGATGTTGATCTCCGGGGTCGAGACATCGTTGGGGAACGCGGAGAACACGTGTTCGGCGTCGCGCTTGTCCTGGCTGATGATCTCCAGCAGGCGCACGGCGCTGTAGATACCGTCGTCGAAGCCGAACCAGCGCTCCTTGAAGAACACGTGGCCGCTCATCTCGCCGGCGAGCAGCGCGCCGGTTTCCTTCATTTTCTTCTTGATCAGCGAGTGGCCGGTCTTCCACATCACCGGGCGACCGCCGTAGCCGCTGATCAGCGCGGTCAGGCGGCGCGTGCATTTGACGTCGAAGATGATGTCCGCGCCGGGGTTGCGCGAGACGACGTCCTTGGCGAAGAGCATCAGCAGGCGGTCCGGGTAGATGATGGTGCCGGTGTTGGTCACCACGCCGACGCGGTCGCCGTCGCCGTCGAAGGCGAGGCCGATGTCGGCGCCGACTTCCTTGACCTTGGCGATCAGGTCTTCGAGGTTTTCCGGCTTGCCCGGGTCCGGATGGTGGTTGGGGAAGTTGCCGTCGACGTCGCAGAACAGCGGAATCACTTCGCAGCCCAGGCCTTCGATCAGCTGCGGGGCGATCACCCCGGCGACGCCGTTGCCGCAGTCGACCACGACCTTGAGCTTCTTGGCGACGGCGATGTCGTCGCGAATCTCGTTGTAGTAGCGCTCGAGTATGTCGACCCGTTCGACGCTACCGCTGCCGCTGGCCAGATCGTTGTTCTCGATGCGCAGGCGCAGCGCCTGGATCTGCTCGTTCGCCAGGGTATCGCCGGCGATGACGATCTTGAAGCCGTTGTAGTCCGGCGGGTTGTGACTGCCGGTGAGCATCACGCCGGACTTGCCGGCGAGCACGTTGGCCGCGTAGTAGAGCACCGGCGTCGGCACCATGCCGATGTCGCTGACGTTACAGCCCGAGTCGAGCAGGCCCTGAATCAATTGCTGCACCAGCTCCGGCCCGGAGAGGCGGCCGTCGCGGCCGACGGAGATGTTCGGTTCGCCCTTGGCGAGTGTTTCCGAGCCGATCGCGCGACCGATCCAGTACGCGGTTTCCGGGGTCAGGCTGTCGCCGACCACGCCACGAATGTCGTAGGCGCGGAAGATGCTCGCGGGAAGCGTGGGGGCTTGGGGGGTGCTCATCTGAGTGTCTCGCTCCATGGACTCGAGGCCAAGCATGTCTTGGTCCTCGTCGAGAATGTCGATATCGAGAATGTCGGTCGACTGGAACAGCGGGTCGACCAGCTCGGTGTTTGGGTCGGCAACGGGTTCAACCGCTCGCGAGGATGAGGCGGAGCCCGAGGCGCCGTTTTCGGCGGCATTCGAGGCTGCTTCGTTTCTTCTTCTTGTGGGCATGCGCGCGAGGTTCTGCGCCAGAGCGTCCATCAAGGGCAAGCTCAGGCTGGGAGTTTTGATGGTCTTGCCGTTGTAGAGTTCCTGCGCCATCTGCCCCAGGTGCAGAACGTCGCCGCGCAGGCGGCGTTGCTGCAGCCCGTGCACCATCTGCAGGCCGGCCAGTGCGCCGCCGAACGCCAGCAGCGCGGCGAGTGCGAGCATCAGCGGCGAGACGTCCAGCGCGCTGATTTCCTGGCTCGGCGCGAAGCGCAGTTTCCAGTTCGGATTGCCGCTGCTCAGGGCCAGCGGCTCGCCCTCGGTGCCGGGTTCTCCACCGAAGTTGGCGAGCACCTGCTCCGGCGCATTGCCGAACTTCTGGGTCAGCTGCAGGCGACCGGCGCTGTTCGGCAGCGGCGGCAGGGTGCGCAGCAGGCGTTGCAGATCGACCACCAGCAGCAACGTACCGACCACCGGGCTCTTGTCATCCTGCCGCAGCGGCGCGGCGCTGTAGACCATCCAGCGGTTGCCGACCTTGTAGGCTTCGGCGGCGGGTGGTTGGCCGCCTTCGGCGCGGCGCAGCAAGTCGAGGGCGGCGAAGCTCACCGGTGCTGTCCGGCTGCGATCCTGGGAGGCCTCGCCGCGCGGGTTGATGTAGGCGTCGATCACGCCATCCCAGTAGCCGATCGATTGTTCGGCGGCGCCGATCTGGCTGGCGTCGCCGCTCTGCAGCGCAGCGAGCAATTGCGGATTGCGCGCGGCGGCGCGGGTGTCGGCGGTGAGTGCAGCCAGGGCCTGTTGCAGGGCGGATGCCTGGGCGCTGCCAAAGGTCTGCACCAGTTGCTGCCGTTGCTCCTGCTGGAAGCTGGAGAACACGCCGAACCACAGCACGGCGCCTGCAGCGACCAGGCCGAGAAGCACGGGAACCAGGCCCGGCAGCAGCGGATTCTTGCCCAGCGACTGGCGGGGCGCCGCCTTGCCCATCGACGAGAGGTCGACACCGGTATCGGATTCCTTGGCCGTGCGCTTGAAGAGTTTCACCTGGGTTCCTCGCAATTCATCCTGAAGTTGCGTCAGTGACTGCCGGAATGGCCAAAACCACCCGCACCGCGCTGGCTTTCGCCGAATTCCTCGACCAGCTCGAAATGCGCCTGCACCACCGGAACCAGCACCAACTGTGCGATCCGCTCGCCGACGGCGATGCTGAAGGCGGTCTGCCCGCGGTTCCAGCACGACACCATCAGCTCGCCCTGGTAATCCGAGTCGATCAGGCCGACCAGGTTGCCGAGCACGATGCCGTGCTTATGGCCGAGCCCCGAGCGCGGCAAGACCAACGCGGCGAGCCCGGGATCGGCGACATGGATCGCCAGGCCGGTGGGAATCAACAGGGTCTCACCGGGTTCGAGCACGTGCGCCTGCTTGAGCATCGCGCGAAGGTCGAGGCCGGCGGAACCCGGCGTGGCGTAGGTCGGCAGCGGGAATTCGCTGCCCAGGCGTGGATCGAGGATCTTGGCTTGGAGGGCGTGCATCGGTCACTCAGTGCGGTTGAGACGGTCGGCAATAAAGTCGATCAGTTGGCGGGCGATCTTGCCCTTGCTGGTCTGGGCGAAGGCGCTTTGATGGTGCTCGCGATCGATCACGGTGATCGCGTTTTCCTCGCTGTTGAAGCCGATCGTGGGGTTGGCCACGTCGTTGGCGACGATCAGGTCGAGGTTCTTGTCACGCAGCTTGCGCGAGGCGTACTCCAGCAGGTTCTCGGTCTCGGCGGCGAAGCCGACGCTGAACGGGCGGTCTGCGCGCTGCGCCAGCGTGGCGAGGATATCCGGGTTGCGCACCAGTTGCAGGAGCAGCCCGTCGCCGCTGGTGGGGTCCTTCTTCAGCTTGTGCTGGGCGATCACTTCGGGACGGTAGTCGGCCACCGCGGCGGCGGCGATCAGCAAGTCGCACGGCATCGCAGCCTCGCAGGCCGCGAGCATGTCGCGGGCGCTGACCACGTCGATGCGATTGACCCGGTCCGGCGTCGGCAGATACACCGGCCCGGTGATCAGCGTGACCCTCGCGCCGGCTTCGGCCGCCGCCTCGGCGAGGGCGAAACCCATCCGCCCCGAGCTGTGGTTGGTGATGTAGCGCACCGGATCGATGTTTTCCTGGGTCGGCCCGGCGGTGATCAGCACGTGCACGCCAGACAGCGACAGGCGCTGGAAGCAGTCGGCCGCGAGCTGGGCCAGGTCGTCGGCTTCGAGCATGCGGCCCATGCCGACATCCCCACAGGCCTGGCTACCCGATGCCGGACCGAACAGGCGCATGCCGCGCTCCTGCAGCACACGGGCGTTGGCCTGGGTGGCCTCATCGCGCCACATGGCCTGGTTCATCGCCGGCGCCAGCGCTATCTGCGCATCGGTGGCCAGCACCAGGGTGGTCAGCAGGTCATTGGCGACGCCCTGGGCGAGGCGCGCCATCAGGTCGGCGGTGGCCGGAGCGATGAGAATCAGATCGGCCCAGCGCGCCAGCTCGATGTGGCCCATCGCCGCTTCGGCGTCCGGGTCGAGCAGGTCGAGGTGAACGGGGTGGCCGGAAAGGGCCTGGAGGGTCAGCGGCGTGATGAATTCACGCCCGCCCTGGGTCATCACCACACGGACTTCAGCACCCTGGTCGCGCAGGCGGCGGACCAGCTCGGCACTTTTGTAAGCGGCAATCCCGCCGCCGACGCCCAGGACGATGCGTTTACGATACAGCCGCTGCATAGGCCTGCCTTTTTATAAGTGACCGCGGCCGCCTATGTGCCCAGGCAGGGCGCCGCGCAAAGTTCGGCTAAGATAGCACAGCGCCTGCACCGGAACAGCGGGCCGCGGCTCGACAGGGAGGTGTCATGAGCATTCGCGATTGGCCTGCGGCAGAGCGCCCGCGGGAGAAACTTCTGGACCTGGGCGCGGCGGCTCTGACCGATGCCGAATTGCTGGCGATCTTCCTGCGTACCGGCGTGGTTGGGCAGAGCGCCGTGGACCTGGCGCGACACCTGCTGCAGGACTTCGGCAGCCTGCGCGCGCTGCTCGAAGCCGACCAGGCGTCCTTCAGCCAGCGTCTCGGCCTGGGCCCGGCGAAGTTCGCCCAACTCCAGGCCGTTCTGGAAATGGGCCGTCGCCACCTGGCCGAGGGCCTCAAGCGCGATTCCGCCCTGGAAAGCCCGCAAGCCGTGCGCGACTACCTCAAGGCGCGCCTGCGCCACGAACCCCACGAAGTCTTCGCTTACCTGTTCCTCGACGCCAAGCACCGCGTGCTGGCCTTCGAGGCGCTGTTCCACGGCAGCATCGACAGCGCCAGCGTCTACCCGCGCCAGGTGGTCAAACGTGCCCTCGCGCACAATGCCGCCGCCCTCATCCTCACCCACAACCACCCCTCCGGTGTCGCCGAGCCCAGCCAGGCCGACCGCCAACTGACCCGCCGGCTGACGGACGCGCTGGCTTTGGTGGACGTGCGCGTACTCGACCATTTCATCGTGGGTGACGGCGAACCGCTGTCGATGATGGAGTCTGGGTGGGTTTGATTCGGACTCTGCACTATCTCCGAAAGCGCGCTCGCGCCTGCAATACATACGCTCTTTGCGTAATCACTCGGATTGGTTGTCCTGGATCATATTAAGTCGATAACTTGATTCCACCTTTTTTACATCGTGCTATTAGTTGAATGCCCGTCACACATCGGAGTTGTGTGCAGGATTAGGATGTGTAGCGCGTAAAGTTTGTGCGCAAATAACTGCGCAGTAAGTAAGTGTGCAATAAGTTGCGCAACACGGTCGAAATGGATTTCGTACCTCAGGCGTCATTACGCCGAAATGAAGAGTCAAGGATGACTTATCTAAACAAGTTGAATGCCCACTATCTGAACTTGGCCAAGTCGCCTATTCGTGACGGAGACTTCATCGGCTCCGATGCGCGTTACTCGGCCGAGTACGAACGGCTTGAGAAAGAGCTGAACAAGCCTTCTTCGCCGCACGAGACGGGTATTGTCGACTGGCAGAGAGTCCGTGAGGGCTGCGAATCTCTGCTCGCCTCCCAGTCCAAGGACCTGCGCGTCGCCGCGTGGCTGATCTGGGGCTTGTACAAGCGCGAATCCTTCGCCGGGCTGCACGCCGGACTCGGTCTGTTGAACTACCTGTGCGCGAACCACTGGGCGGACCTGTATCCGCGCAAACCGCGGACCCGCGCCGCCGCGGTCAGTTGGCTGGTCCCGCGCCTGGAGCAGGTTTTCGCCGAGCCCATCCCACTTGTCGAGCAGCTCACGCTGTTTCGCGAGCTCGCCGAGCAGCTTCGTTCACTGGAGCGTTTCCTGTCCGAGCGGTTGGGCAGTGACGCGCCGCTGTTACTGCCGCTTTGTCGGCGCATGGAAGAGCAGGTCCAGCAGGCATCCGTCGGCCAGCCGGTGCCGGGAAGCGTAGGGGCCGTTATCGCTCAGGTGAAGCAGGCCGCAAGCCAGATGCTCACTCCCGGCGCGCCAGTAGAGAGCGAAAAGGATGCCCACAAGGGGCTCCGGGCGCTGCAGGAGCAAGCCCGCCCGCTGTGTGCCTATTGGCTGAAACAAAAAGCCAGTGACCTGCGAGCGTTGCGCCTGGCCCGCACCTTGTTGTGGTTACCCATCGAAGGCCTCCCCGAACGCAACGCAGAGCAAATGACCAGCCTGCGAGGCTTGCCGCAGGACAAGCTTGTCAGCTTTCAGGAGCGCTTCGAGCAGGGTCAGTACGCCGATCTGCTGAGTGATCTGGAGGCCAGCCTGGTGCGGGCGCCGTTCTGGCTGGACGGCCAGCACCTCGTCTGGCTGTGCTTGCAGGAGTTGCAAGCGGAGCAGGCCATGCGCGAGGTCGAGATCCAGCTGGCCTTGTTTCTGCAGCGGATGAAGGGCCTGGAAATGTTGCGCTTCCATGACGGCTCGCCGTTCGCGGATGCACAAACCCGCGCATGGATCAGCGCCCAAGTGATGCCTCATGTGCAGCCGCCGTCCAGCACAGCCCCTCCTGTCGCCAGTGAGCAGGAGCTTCGGTTGGCGTGGGACGTTGCCCTGCAGGACAACCTGCCACGCCTGCGCAAGGAAGGTCTGAAGCCCGCGGTTCAGGCCCTGAAGCAGGGGTTGGCGAGTGCCCAGGGCGGTCGTGAGCGCTTTTTCTGGCATCTGGCATTGGCGCGTTTGTGTGTTGCCGCAAAAAAGTACGAGTTGGCGAAGACCCAACTCGAATCCCTGGACCAGACACTTCAGGCCGGCGGTTTGTCCGACTGGGAGCCGGATCTCGTGCTCGAGGTCATGCGCCTTCTCTACAGCTGCTGCGAACTACTCCCGCAGAACCATGCGGTTCGCGAGCGCAAGGAGGAGGTGCATAGACGACTTTGCCACCTCGATATCGAAGTGGTGCTGGACTGATCGCAAGACTGAACACAAAGGAGAATGAACATGGCCAAAGAAGGCTCGGTAGCACCCAAGGAACGCGTCAACGTCACGTTCAAGCCCGCCGCCGGAGGTGCGCAGGAAGAGATCGAACTGCCGCTCAAACTCATGGTTCTGGGCGACTTCAACCAGCAGCTCGATGAGCGAAAGGTCGAGGACCGTCAACCCATCGGCATCGACAAGAACAACTTCGACGAGGTACTCGCCAAGCAGGAGCTGAGCCTCAGCTTCGGCGTGGCCAATCACCTGCTGGAGGACGCCAGCGATGAAGACCTCGGCGTGCAGCTGCGCATCCACTCCATGAAAGATTTCAATCCGGCCAATCTGGTCGATCAGGTCCCGGAGCTGAAGAAGCTGATGGAGCTTCGTGATGCGCTGGTCGCGCTGAAGGGCCCCTTGGGCAATGCCCCGGCGTTCCGCCGCGCCATCGAAAGTGTGCTGGCCGATGACGTCTCGCGGGAGCGGGTGCTCGGCGAGCTGGGTCTCGCCACACAAGACAAACTGGATGCTTGAGAACACCTCACAGGGAAGTGGAAACCATGAGCACTAGCGCAGCAGCCGTCGATGGCGACAAGAATTTCGCCGAACTCGGCATCCTCGACCGCATCATTGCCGAAACCAAACTCAGCCCCGATGACGAGGCTTACGATATCGCCAAGCGGGGCGTCTCCGCCTTCATCGAAGAGTTGCTCAAGCCGCAGAACGAGCACGAGTCGGTGAAGAAGGCCATGGTCGACCGCATGATCGCGGAGATTGATGCCAAGCTCAGCCGGCAGATGGATGAAATCCTTCATCATCCGCAGTTTCAGGCGCTCGAGTCCTCGTGGCGGGGGCTCAAGCTGCTGGTGGATCGGACCAATTTCCGCGAGAACATCAAGCTGGAGATTCTCAACGTCTCCAAGCAGGACCTGCTCGACGACTTCGAGGACAGCCCGGAGATCGTCCAGTCCGGTCTCTACAAGCACATCTACACCGCCGAGTACGGCCAGTTCGGTGGCCAGCCGGTGGCCGCGCTGATTGCCAACTACTTCTTCGATCCGAGCGCACCGGACGTGAAGACATTGCAGTACGTCGCCAGCGTCGCCTGTATGTCCCATGCCCCGTTCATCGCCTCGGCAGGCCCCAAGTTTTTCGGTCTGGAGAGCTTTATCGGCCTGCCCGACATGAAGGACCTCAAGGATCACTTCGAGGGCCCGCAATTCGCCAAGTGGCAGAGCTTCCGGGAGCAGGAGGATTCTCGCTATGTTGGCCTAACGGTGCCCCGTTTCCTGCTGCGCAATCCGTATGATCCCGAAGACAACCCGGTGAAAACCTTCGTCTACCGGGAGAATGTCGCAAACAGCCACGAACATTACCTGTGGGGCAATACCGCCTATACCTTCGCCAGCAGGCTGACCGACAGTTTCGCCAAGTTCCGCTGGTGCCCGAACATCATCGGGCCACAAAGCGGCGGCGCGGTGGAAGACCTTCCGCTTCACCATTTCGAAAGCATGGGCGAGATCGAAACCAAGATACCCACTGAGGTGCTGGTGTCCGATCGGCGCGAGTATGAGTTGGCGGAGGAGGGCTTCATCGCCCTGACGATGCGCAAGGGCAGCGATAACGCGGCGTTTTTCTCCGCCAATTCAGCGCAGAAGCCGAAGTTCTTCGGCATCAGTGAAGAAGGCAAGAATGCCGAGCTGAACTACAAGCTCGGCACGCAGCTGCCTTATCTGTTCATCGTTAACCGCCTGGCTCACTACCTGAAGGTTCTGCAGCGTGAACAGATTGGTGCGTGGAAAGAGCGTACCGACCTTGAGCTGGAGTTGAACAAGTGGATTCGGCAGTTCGTGGCGGACCAGGAGAACCCCAGCTCGGAGGTACGAAGCCGGCGACCACTGCGAGCGGCCCAGGTCATCGTCAGCGACGTCGAGGGCGAGCCTGGCTGGTACCGGGTCAGCTTGAACGTGCGGCCACACTTCAAGTACATGGGCGCCGATTTCACCTTGTCGCTGGTGGGCAAGTTGGACAAGGAGTAACGGCGTGTCCTACGGAAGTCTTTTCGAGCGCCTGAACGGCACAGCCCAGTTGCGGAAGGGCTGGAGTCGCGAAGTGGCGGTCATGGCATCGGTGGCTGACCATCTCGGAAAGATGCTCAGTACCCGGGCGGGCAGCGTGCAAACGTTGCCCGACTATGGACTTCCCGACCTCAACGACATGAGTCGCTCGTTACACGACTCGTTGCTTCAGGCTCGCACGGCTATAGAGCGTTTCGTCGGCCAGTATGAGCCACGCCTGACGGGCGTGCGGGTTGTGCCTCTGCCCTGTAGGCACGATCCACTCACGCTGTCTTTCACCTTGGACGGGTTGCTGGATATTGATGGGCAGACGCGCCCGATCAGTTTTACCGCACGCCTGGACGGCAGCGGCAAGGTCAGGGTCCAACGTAATGGCTGAGCCATGGATGGCGATGACATGAACTTCATAAAATTATCCTCGGCATTAAGTGCCTGGATTTCGACAGCGGCAGGTGGCTCGGCAACTTTCCAGGCCCGCGTCCATGTTCCGAGTGAGTTATGCAATACATCCGCTCCCCTGTTAGTTGTAGCGGATAGCGGCGATCCGTCGGCCTTTCATTTCGTTCAAACTCTTCAGAGTTCAAACACAGCAATCGGCACCTGGCGCCAACAACTTCTTCGCGTCGAGAAGTGCTGGGTCAACACGATGGAGTTCGTATTTCCTCTCTATTTATCTGCACATCCGGTTTCTACGACCCTAACCGATCAGGGCCTTGTTCCGTACGCTTCGTATCTCCCGGAAAAGGACTGAAGCGCCATGTCCTTCAACCACTATTACCAGAGCGAACTCACTGCCTTGCGCCAGCTCGGCAAGCGCTTTGCCGACCGCAGCCCGGCGCTGGCGCCGTTCCTTGGGCAGGCGGGGCGCGATCCGGATGTGGAGCGGCTGCTGGAGGGCTTCGCGTTTCTCACCGGGCGTCTTCGGCAGAAGCTGGACGACGAACTGCCGGAGTTGACCCATTCGCTGATGCACCTGCTGTGGCCTAACTACATGCGGCCATTGCCTGCGTTCAGCATGGTGCAGTTCGATCCGTTGAAACGTCCGGGACCGGCTTTGTCGGTGCCTCGCAATACGCCGGTGGAATCGCGGCCCATCGAAGGCGTTACTTGCCGTTTCCGTACCGCCTATGCAACCTCGGTGTTCCCGCTGGAACTCACCGGCCTGGATTACTCGGTCAAGGGCGGTGGCGCGCTGCTCAGTTTGCGCGTGGAGATGTGCGCGGACGGTCATCTGGGCGAGCTCGCACTGTCCAGCCTGCGTCTGCATTTGTGCGGCGACCGCTACATCAGCCAGTTGCTGTATCTGGGTTTACTGCGTCATCTCGAAGGCATTCAGCTGGTCTTCCTCGACGCCGAACACAGGCCACTCGAAGACGATCAGGGTCAGATGCTGTCGCCGCTGTCGCTGAATGCCAGCCAGGTACAGGCCGTAGGTTTCTCCGAGAGCGAGGCGCTGGTTCCCTATCCGCTGAATACCTTTCGCGGATACCGCTATCTGCAGGAGTACTTCGCGTTTCAGGACAAATTCCTGTTTCTCGACCTGCTCGGCCTAGAACGGCTCAATCCTCTGCTGGGAGAGCGGATTGGCGAGGCGCGCGGCTTCGAGGTGCGCTTCGATATTCGCCAGGCGGGTGTGCAGCGCATCAGGCCGACGCTGGACAATGTGCGCCTGCACTGCACGCCGGTGGTCAACCTCTTTCAGCACGATGCCATTCCGATTCGCCTGGATGGCAAGCAGGATCAATACCTGCTGCTACCTGCAGAACTCGACTCCAGGCATTGCGGCGTCTTCTCGGTGGATCGAGTGACCGGTTGGAAGCCCGGGGGGATGGGCTATCAGGAGTACGTCGCGTTCGAGTCCTTCGAGCACGATCCGAGCTTCGACGTGCCGCTGGCGCGCCCACATTACAGCGTCCGACAGCAACCATCGTTGCTCGGCGATGGCCTGGAAACCTACCTCAGCTTCGGCCTGCGCGACCTCGACCAGCACGAAACGCTCTCCGTAGAGCTGACGTGTACCAATCAGAATCTGCCGAGCCAGCTACGAGCGGGCGACATCTGCCTGCCCAGCGAGGACACCCCGGAGTTTCTGACGTTTCGAAACATCGGCAGCGTGACCTCGAGCTATGCCCCGCCCGTGCATCGTGACTTCCTCTGGAAGCTGATCAGCAACCTGTCGCTCAACTACCTGTCGCTGACAAATGTCGAGGCGCTGAGGGTGATCCTCGAGACTTATGACCTGCCGCGTCACTATGACCAGCAGGCAGAAAAGGTCAGCCGGCGTCTGCTGGGAGGGCTCGAGGCGATCAGCCATCAGCATGTCGATCGATTGCTGCGGGGTTTGCCGGTGCGCGGAGTACGCACGGAGCTGGTGATGAATCCCGACGGCTATCTGGGCGAGGGCGATCTGTTCCTTTTCGCCTCGGTGCTCAACGAGTTCCTGGCGCTGTACGCCAGTCTTAATTCGTACCACGAGCTGCACGTACGTAGTACACAAGGAGAGGTGTACCGATGGACGCCACGCATGGGGCAGCAGCCCCTGCTTTGAGCCGGCTGAGCCGGGGCATTCGCGAGTACAGCCTGTTCCAGGGTGTGCTGCTGGTGCTTGATCGGCTACGGGCCGCCTATCCCGATCTGGACGAGGAGGGGCTGTACGCCCGGCTTGAGTTTCAAGCCAACCCGAGCCTCGGCTTTCCAGGTAGCGATATCGACCAGCTGCAGTTCTTCGAGGAAGGCGGGGAGCTACGTGCGCGGCTGCGCATCAATCTGATCGGACTTTGCGGTGCCGGATCTCCCTTACCGACGTTCTACGCCGATCAGGCGCTGGGCGATGGCGATGAGGGAAATCCGACGCGCGCGTTTCTCGACCTCTTCAATGGACGTCTGCAACGTCTGCTGTTGCCGATCTGGCGCAAGTACCGTTATCGCGAGGGGTTCCAGCCGGGCGCCACGGACGCCTTCTCCGCGCATCTGTTCGCTCTCATAGGACTGGGCGGCGAGACCATTCGCGGCGCTTCCGAACTCAACTGGAAGCGGCTGCTGCCCTATCTCGGTCTGCTCAGCCTGCGCGCGCATTCCGCCGCGTTGATCGAATCGGTCCTGCGGTACTACTTCAAGCATGCCGAGCTGTTCATCGAACAGTGCATCGAGCGCCAGGTGACGATTCTGGGCGAACAGCTCAACCGCCTCGGTCTGGCGAACAGCCGTTTGGGTGAAAGCCTGGTGTTGGGCGAGCGGGTCCGGGATCGCGGTGGAAAGTTCCGTATTCATATCCGCCAGCTGGGTTGGCAGCGCTTCCACGAGTTCCTGCCCATAGGCACGGGTTATCAACCGCTCTGCGCGCTGGCGCGTTTCACCCTGCGCGATCCGCTGGCCTACGACATTCGTCTGCAGTTGCGTCAGGACGAGATACGCGAGCTGCGTCTGGGCGCCGATAACCCCTGCCGGCTGGGTTGGACCAGTTGGCTCGGGAGTCGGCAGGCGGATGGTCTGGTGACCTTGAGCAGCCAATCTCACTGAGGACAGCGAGATGATCAACGTCGATCTGCAACGACTGGTGCTGGCATTGGATGCCGAAAGCAAACGCGACCTGGAGCGCGCCGCCGAGCGATGCGTCTCACGCGGAGGCAGCAGGATTCTGCTGGAGGATTTGCTCCTCGGTCTGCTGGAGCGCAGAGATGGCGTGCTGATGCGGGCATTGCAGGATGCCGGCGTCGAGCCCGGAGCACTGGCGGCCACGCTGCAACCGCGCGCAGAGCGCAGCGAATCGCTCAATCCGGTCTTTTCCGGCGAACTGGTGCAGTGGCTGCAGGATTCGCTGCTCATGGCCAACCTCGAACTCGGCAGGACCCAGATCGACCAGGCGGCGTTACTTTTGGCGCTGCTGTGCAACCCGCTGCGTTATGCCGGGAGCCAATTCCAGCCCTTGCTGGCGAGGTTGAACGTGCAGCGCCTGCGAGAGTTCGCCCTCGCCGGGCAGGCGCCCGATCCCATGGAGCAGGTGCCCGCTGGCCAGACCAATCTGCAGCGCTTTACCCACAACTTTACCCAGCAGGCGCGGGACGGGAGGCTCGATCCGGTGCTCTGCCGAGATTCCGCGATTCGCCAGATGATCGACATCCTCGCGCGGCGACGGAAGAACAATCCGATCGTGGTCGGCGAAGCCGGCGTCGGCAAGACCGCCGTGGTCGAAGGCCTGGCGTTGCGCATCGTTCGAGGTGACGTGCCGGAAGCCCTTGCAGGCGTCGAGCTGCTCTGTCTGGACCTTGGCCTGCTGCAGGCGGGGGCGAGTATCAAGGGTGAGTTCGAGCGCCGCCTGCAGGGGGTTATCGACGAGGTTAAGGTGGCGCTCAAACCCATCATCCTCTTCATCGACGAGGCGCACAGCCTGATCGGGGCGGGTGGCCAGGCGGGCAGCAACGATGCGGCGAACCTGCTGAAGCCGGCCCTGGCGAGGGGCGAGCTTCGCACCATCGCGGCGACCACCTGGAGCGAATACAAGAAGTACTTCGAGAAGGACCCCGCGCTGGCGCGGCGCTTCCAGCCGGTGCAGCTGCATGAGCCCAGCGTGAGCGAGGCGGTAACCATCCTTCGCGGTCTGGCGCCGGTCTATCAGCGCAGTCATGGCATTTACCTGCGTGACGATGCGGTGGTCGCCGCCGCAGAGCTTTCCGCCCGCTACCTTTCCGGTCGGCAGTTGCCGGACAAGGCCGTGGACGTCCTCGATACCGCTTGTGCGCGTGTCCGCATCAGCTTGTCCACGGCGCCGGAAGCGCTGGAGCGTTTGCGTGGCGAAATCGCCGAAGGTGTTCGCCAGGCGCATGCCCTGCGGCGTGACCTGAGCGCCGGTTTGGCGGTCGACGAGCCTGCCCTGGCAGAGCTGGAGGCGCGTCTTGTCGAGGCCGAAGACGAATGCCGGCAGGTGGAGTCGCGCTGGCAGCACCAGCGCCTGCTGGCGCAGCGGCTGCTAGAGCTGCGGCAACAGCAGGCCACCGCGGACTCGGAGTCTTCGATGGAGATCGAGACGGCGTTGCGTGAAGTCCAGGCCGAGCTGGCGGCGGAGCAAGCGCAGTCACGTCTGGTCAGCCACGAGGTCTGCCCACGACTGGTTGCCGAGGTGATCAGCCACTGGACCGGCGTACCGCTGTCGCAGCTGGCACGCGAGCACAACGCCCGCTTGATGAGTTTCGCCGCCGATCTGCGTAAGCGCGTGCATGGTCAGGACCCGGCGGTGGATGCGCTGGATCGTGCGATGCGAGCAACGGCGGTCGGGCTGAATCGGGCCGATGCTCCGGTGGGCGTCTTCCTTCTCGTCGGCCCGAGCGGCGTCGGCAAGACCGAAACCGCACTCGCGCTCGCCGAGCTGCTGTATGGCGGCGAGCGATTTCTCACCACCCTGAACATGTCCGAGTTTCAGGAGCGGCACAGCATTTCCCGGCTGATCGGGTCGCCACCGGGTTATGTCGGCTACGGGGAAGGCGGCGTACTGACGGAGGCGGTGAGGCAGAAACCTTACTCGGTGATTCTTCTCGATGAAGTGGAGAAGGCCGATCCGGACGTTCTCAATCTGTTCTACCAGATCTTCGACAAGGGCCGGGCGAACGACGGTGAAGGGCGCGAGATCGATTTCCGCAACACGCTGATCCTGATGACTTCCAACCTCGCCAGCAAGCGGATCGCCACGCTGTGTGGCGACCGTCGACCTGACATCCAGGAACTGCAGGAGGCCATCCGTCCGGCTCTCTCCCACCATTTCAAGCCTGCATTGCTAGCGCGTATCTGCGTGGTGCCCTATTACCCGGTGAGCGGCGAGGTACTGCGTGAGCTGGTCGAGATGAAGCTGGCCCGCTTCGCCGAGCGTTTGCGGCGGCGCAACCTGGGCCTCAGCTATACCGACGCGCTGCTCACGCGCATCGCCGAACGCTGTGCGCAGGGCGATAGCGGTGCTCGTCTGATAGACCGGCTGATCGAAAGCGACCTGCAGCCCATGATCGTTGACCGCTTGCTGGGCGCGATGGCGGGCGGAGAGCCACTGCGGCACGTGCACGCCACGCTGAACGGCGAAGGAGCGATGGTCTGTGAGTTCGCCTGAAGCCGCTTCCATGTTCCGCCATGTGCCGCAGCCGCTGCATTACGCAGAAAGGCTGCTTCAGCGTTTCGCCGGGTTGTCGCATGCCTTGAGCGCCGAGGTGCTGCTCGGAATGTTGGTCGAGTCCGCCGCTCAGCTTTCCGGCTGCGAGCTGAGCCAGCTGTTCCTCCTGGACGCGACCCATACCCGACTCACACTCTGCGCCGAATGGCTTGACGGTGTTCTGCAGCCCCGGGAAGCGGCGAGCCTGCCGAGCGACTACGAAGGCGAGCAGTTGCTGCAGTATTGCCTGTGCCAGAACCGGACGCTCAGCCTTGCAACGCTGGACAGCGCCCTGCACGAGACATCCTTCCTGCCCCCTCGGGCGATGCCTTGGCGAAGTTTGTTATGCATGCCGCTGCGCGATGAGCGGGCCAATGTCTGCGGGCTATTGCTTTGCGCCAGTCAACGCGCTTCCGAACTGCAGGGGTTCGCCGACTCGCTGGGCAATCTGGGGACCTTCGCGGTCACCCAACTGCATCTGTTGCAGCGGCTACGCGGGCTCGCGGACGGAATGGACGAGGTACGTACACCTACGCCCTGCGCCAGCGGCTACGGCCTGATCGGTGAAAGCCCTGGAATGCGCGCTGTCTACCGGTTGGTGGGCAAGGTGCTGCACAGCCCGGTGAACGTGTTGCTGACGGGGGAAACAGGTACCGGCAAGGAGCTGGTCGCACGGGCCATCCACCAATGCGGATTGCGGCGCAGCCGAGCGTTCTTGGTACAGAACTGCGCGTCGTTGCCCGAGAGCTTGCTGGAGAGTGAGCTGTTCGGTTATCGCAAAGGGGCTTTTACCGGGGCTGATCGTGATCGCCAGGGGCTGTTCGATGCTGCTGACGGCGGCACGCTGTTCCTCGACGAGATCGGTGATATGCCGCTCGCCCTGCAGGGCAAGCTGCTTCGCGTGCTGCAGGAGGGTGAGGTGCGCCCCCTGGGCTCGACGAAGACCCACCGTGTCGATGTGCGTATCGTTGCCGCCACTCACCGTGATTTGCGCGCGCTGGTGGAGGCAGGACAGTTTCGCGAAGACCTGTTCTATCGCCTGGCGCATTTTCCCATCGAGCTGCCTGCGTTGCGCGAGCGTGCCGGCGATATTCCGCGCCTGGCCCGGCATTTCGCCGACAACGCCGCTCACCTTCTGCAGCGCGACAGCTGTCGCTGGTCCGCCGATGCGCTGAGTCAGCTGAGCGCCTACGCATTCCCCGGCAACGTGCGCGAATTGAAGGGGCTGGTCGAGCGCGCCGTGCTGTTGTGTGAGGGCGGCGAATTGCTGCCCGAGCACTTCGATTTACGCCAGGAACGCCTCATTTCCAGCGGAAAAACGCAGAACCTGCGTGAGCGTATGGAGCAGATCGAGCGGGGCCTGTTGCTGGAGTGCCTGCGCAAGAATCGCGGTAATCAGAGCAGGGCGGCACGCGATCTCGGTTTGCCCAGACGCACGCTGCTGTACCGGATGGATCGCCTGAACATTGGTGCTGGCGATGTCTGATCTCATCGGCAACCTTGTTTTCGCAGCGGCCAATACCGCGCACTTCATACTGAGCCTCGAAGGCCAGGCGCACGACCTGCAGGTGCTCGCGTTCCAGGGCCGCGAGGCGCTTTCCACGCCCTATGCCTTCGACCTGGAACTGGTCAGCGAGCATCCGGACCTGGACCTGGAGTCCTTCCTGCACACCCCCGCCTTCCTGGCCTTTTCACACGCCGGCGGCGGCGTTCACGGGCTGGTCCGGCGCATCGCCCAGGGCGAGTCCGGCAAGCGCCTGACCCGCTATCGGATGACCCTGGTGCCGCAGTTGGCGTACCTGGCCTACCGGATCAACCAGCGCATCTTCCAGCACCTGAGCGTGCCGCAGATCGTCGCCCAGGTGCTTGAGGAGCACGGCATCCTAGCCGGCGCCTACCGCTTTCAGTTGAGCGCGTCCTATCCCGAGCGCCTCTACTGCACCCAGTACGACGAGTCCGACCTGCAGTTCGTCCAGCGCCTGTGCGAAGAGGAAGGCATTCACTACCACTTCGAGCACAGCGCCGCCGGCCACGTGCTGGTGTTCGGCGACGACCAGACGGTGTTTCCCCGGCGCGCGCCCGTGGCCTACCAGCAGGACAGCGGCCTGGTCGCCGACCAGCCGGTGATCAAGCGCTTCGGCGTGCGCCTGGAAACCCGCACCTCCCGCGTCACCCGCCGCGACTACGACTTCGAGAAACCGCGCCTGCTGCTGGAGAGCGAAGCCCGCAGCGACGCCCAGCCGGACCTCGAGGACTACGACTACCCCGGCCGTTTTGTCGATCGGACCCGCGGCAAGCACCTGGCCAAGCGCGCCCTGGAACGTCATCGCGCCGACTACCAGCTGGCCGAAGGCGACAGTGACCAGCCCACACTCTCCAGCGGCCATTTCCTCGCCCTCGCCGCCCATCCGCGCCGCGCCTGGAACCAGCTCTGGCTGCTCGACGAAGTGCTCCACGAGGGCAAGCAACCGCAGGTGCTGGAAGAGTCGATTCATCAGGACCAGGCAGAAGGCTTTACCCAGGGCTACCGCAACCACTTCAGCGCCCTGCCCTGGGACGTGCCCTACCGCCCGCCCTTGAACCATCCCAAGCC
>NZ_DJTK01000033.1:0-69476 GCF_002438225.1 Pseudomonas sp. UBA6310
CGTTGGCCTCGGCCCGGTTGTCCGCGGTGTTCTTGGTGTTCAGGTCGTAATAGAAATTGCGCAGGCCGAGGCTGGCCTTGCTGTCCTCGATGAAATCGGCGGACGCCTGCTGGGCGACCGTCGCCAGCGCCACGGCCAGCGCCAGGGATGACGTGTTCATGCTCGTAATGCTCCAGGTTGCTGTGTCTGTCGCTCCTTGTGCCGGGTGGCTCGAGATGGTCGGGTCATCGTCGTTGGCAAGGGAGCCGCCTGGGTCGGCCTTTGCAGAGGCACGAAGCGGCAGCTGGGGTGCAATTTAAGGAGTCTTTTGTGATTCCAATAAAGAATTTTTTAGAACGTTTTAATAATCGTATGGAATAAACGCGACGTCTAAGCTAATTCTTAAAAAATATTTATATCGCGCTTTTTAGATCGTTTAGCTTTGCTGTACCGGACCACCGGACCCACTCGAATTCCAGATTCCGTCCGGTCCCCCCTCTGCGTGCGCGACCGGCACATTCCAGAGGTCCCCATGGCCATCGCCAAACTGCTTCGCCTTCCCCTCGTGCTCGCCCTCGGCTTCGGCCTGATCGCCGGCGCGCAGGCGGAAACCACCCTGCGTATCGGTTACCAGAAATCCTCCACCCTGATCAGCCTGCTGAAAATCAACGGCGCGCTGGAGAAGGACCTCGCCCGCCAGCAGATCACCATCAGCTGGCACGAATTCCCCAGCGGCCAGCCGCTGCTCGAAGCGCTCAACGTCGGCAACGTCGACCTCTCCGCCGATGTCGCCGACACCGTGCCGGTGTTCGCCCAGGCGGCCGGCGGGCAACTCACCTATTTCGCCCAGGAAGCGCCGTCGCCAGCCGCCCAGGCCGTGCTGGTGCGCAAGGACTCGCCGCTGCATTCGCTGGCCGATCTCAAGGGCAAGAAGGTCGCCGTGACCAAGGCCGCCGGCAGCCACTACCTGCTGATCGCCGCGCTGGCCAAGGCCGGGCTGAAATTCAGCGACATCCAGCCGGCCTACCTGACGCCGGCCGATGGTCGTGCCGCGTTCGAGAGCGGCAACGTCGACGCCTGGGTCACCTGGGAACCCTTCCTCAGCGGCGCGCAGGTGCAGCTGGACGCCCGCACCCTGGCCGATGGCAAGGGCCTGGCCGACTACCAGCGCTACTACCTGACCAGCAACGCCTTCGCCAAGGCGCACCCCGAAGTGCTCGACGCGGTGTTCGCCGAGCTGGTGAAGACCGGCGACTGGTTGCGCGCGCATCCCGCCGAGGCTGCGAAAACCCTCGGCCCGCTGTGGGGCAACCTGAAGCCCGAGATCGTCGAGCAGGCCAACGCCCGGCGCAGCTATCAGGTGCGCGCGGTGAAGCCGGAGAACCTCAAGGAACAGCAGAAGATCGCCGATGCCTTCTTCGCCGCCGGCCTGCTGCCCAAGCCGGTCGACGCGCTGGACGTGTCGATCTGGACGCCGGGCGCCAAGCCATGAGCGCCGAAGCCCGGCTGAGCCAGGGCCAGCCCCAGGGTCTGCTCGACCCGCGATTGTTTCCCTACGACTTCGGCCGCTTCGGCGGCAAGGTCGAACGCCTCGCCCAACGCCTGGCCGCCAGCGCCGTGGAGCGCGACCGCCGCGGCGGCAGCGCCCAGGCCGAACGCCAATTGCTGCGCGACAGCGGCCTGCTCTCCCTCGCGGTGCCGCAAACGTTCGGCGGCCAGGGGCTGGACTGGCCGAACCTCTATCGCCTGGTGCGCTACCTCGCCGCGGCGGACAGTTCGCTGGCCCACCTGTTCGCCTTCCAGCACCTGCAGGTGGCGACCATCCTGCTGTTCGGCAGCGCTGACCAGCAACGCCACTGGCTGGGCCGTACCGTGCAGGAGCGCTGGTTCTGGGGCAACGCCGCCAACGGCCGCGACAACCGCCTGAGCCTCGACCGTCGCGACGAACATTTCGAGCTCAACGGCAGCAAATCCTTCTGTTCCGGCGCGCTCGGCTCGGACGCCCTGGTGATCAGCGCGCCGCGTCCCGGCAGCCGCGATGAGCGGGTGTTCCTGGTGCTGCCGGCGCAACGCGAGGGCCTGGCGATCAACGACGACTGGGACGGCTTCGGCCAGCGCCAGACCGACAGCGGCACGGTGCAGTTCGACAACGTCTTCGTCGATGCCGGCGAGCTGCTCGGCCCGGTCGGCGCCAGCCCGCGCGGCACGCTGCGCACCTGCCTGTCGCAGCTGATCCTCACCCAGCTCTACCTCGGCAACGCCCAGGCCGCGCTGGACGCGGCGCTGCGCTACACCCGCGTGGAAGCGCGCGCCTGGCCCGCCTCCGGCGTCGGGCAGGCCAGCGACGATCCGTACAACCAGCTGCGCTACGGCGACCTCTGGCTGCGCTATCGCAGTGCCCTGCTGCTCGCCGAGGAGGCCGCGCAGCGTTTGCAGACGGCCTGGGAAAAACCCGCGCTGACCGCCGCCGAGCGTGGCGAGGTAGCCCTGGCCGCAGCGGAGGCCAAGGTGGTCTCGGCGCGCGCGGCGCTGGACATCACCGCGCAGATCTTCGAGAGCATGGGCGCCCGCGCCACCAGTTCGCGCTACGGCTTCGACCGCTTCTGGCGCAACGTGCGCGTGCACAGCCTGCACGACCCGCTGGACTACAAGGTTCGCGACCTCGGCCGCTGGCTGCTCGACGGGGTGCCTCCAGTGCCCTCGATCTACTCATGAAGCGCCCGTGGCCAGCGCGTCTGTGGCGCGCGATCCAGCTGGCGGCGCAGGCATTCAGCTCGCCGGAGCCGCAGATGATCCTGCGCAGCGACACCGCGTCGGCGAAGGCGCGGAACCGGCAATCCTGAACGGACCTTTCCCATGAAAAACGGCGCCCGAGGGCGCCGTTCCTTTTCGCCGGACGGCCACCCTAGATGACGAAGAAGCCGTGGGTGCCGTCGCGACCGAGCTGCTCCACCAGGCCGAACTCCCAGTCCAGATACCCCTGCATCGCCTCGCGCGGGTTGTCGGTGCCTTCGTACGGGCGCCGGTAGCGGTCGATGCGCGGGCTGGCCAGGCGGGCGTCGCCGACTTCCAGCGGCAGTCCAGCGGCGCGCCAGGCGGCGGTGCCTCCGGCGAGGAGGAACACCGGCTTGCCGGTGGCCGCGGCGAACTCTTCCACCGCGTAGCGCGCCAGCAGGCTGCTGGCGCAGGTGAGCACGTAGCGCGACGCCGGCGGCAGCTGCTCCAGCGCCTGGCGCAGGCCGGCACGCAGGGCCCACCAGGCACCGGGCACATGCCCGGCGACGTGGTTGGCGCTACTGGTCAGGTCGAGCACCTGGGTATCGCCTTCGGCCAGCCAGTCCCGCAGCGTCGCCGCATCGATCTCGCTGGCCGTCGGCGCCGCCGGACGCGGCGTCGGCCACTCGCCGCGCTCGCCGAAGGCCGTTGCGTCGAGGCCGTCGAGCACATGCACCTCCCAACCCATCTGCGCAAGCCAGGAGGCACTCATGTTGGCGCGCACGCCGTCGTCGTCCACCAACACCACGCGCGCGCCACGCACGCTGGCGTAGTGATCGGTTTCCTGCACCAGTTGCCCGCCCGGCACCGGCCGTGCGCCGGGCAGATGGCCGGCGAGGTATTCCTCCGTCGTGCGCACGTCGAACAGGTAGGTGGTGCGCCGTTCTTCCGCATGCCAGGCGGCGAGGTCCTGCGCCGTGGCGCGGCCTACGCCGGCCTTGTCGGCCACGCCGCGCGCCGAGCCGGCGGCGACCCTGCGGGTAGCCTCGGACACCTCGCCGAAGCGCCGCGCCTGGCCCTTGTCGAGGGTCTGCCCGGCCAGGGTCCAGCCGATGGTGCCGTTACGCAGCGCGGCGACCGGGTTGGGAATCCCGGCGTTCACCAGCGACTGGGTGCCGATGATGCTGCGCGTGCGCCCGGCGCAATTGACGATCACCCGCGTCGCCGGGTCCGGCGCCAGCTCGCGCACCCGCAGCACCAGCTCGGCGCCGGGCACGCTGATGGAGCCGGGGATGTTCATGGTCTGGTATTCGTCGAAGCGCCGCGCGTCCAGCACTACCACATCGGCCCGGGCATCGAGCAGCGCCTGGACTTCCTCGGCGGCCAGCGACGGCGTATGGCGCCGGCTTTCCACCAGCTCGCCGAAGGCCTTGCTCGGCACGTTGACGTCGCGGAACAGCTCGCCGCCGGCATCCGCCCAGCCGGCCAGGCCGCCTTCGAGCAGCGCCACGTCGCTGTAGCCAAGCGCGCGCAGACGTTCCGCGGCGATCTCGGCGAGGCCTTCGCCATCGTCATAGACGGTGATTGGCGTGTCGCGACGTGGCACGCGGGGGAAGACTTCCAGCTCCAGTCTGGACAGCGGCACATTGGCCGCGAACAGCGGGTGCGCCTGGGCGAACGGATCTTCCTCGCGCACATCGAGCAGGGCCAGTTCCTGGCGGGCGAGCAGGGCGCGGCGCAGCGCGGCGTAGGATCGGACGGGGAACGAACTCATGCGGGAAGAGACTCCTTGGACAGGTCCCAGAGGTTGGGCAAGGTGCTGTTGGAATAGCCCGAGATGAACGGCTTGCTGCCGCCCTCGGGCGGATAGACCGCGCGGCTGACCGCGCCGATGTTGGCGCCGTAGACGTGGATGCTGATGGAGGTGCGGTCGGCGAAGGCGTTGCTGACCCGGTGGATGTCGCCGATGCGCGGCGATACCGCTTCCACCTGGCCGGGCTCGAGACGCAGCGCCGGGCCGCTCTCATGCAGCACACCGTCGTCGTCGCTGCTGAAGTTCTGCGCCAGCTCGGCGCCACGCAACATGCCGATCAGGCCCCAGACGCGGTGATCGTGCACCGGCGTGGCCTGGCCCGGTCCCCAGACGAAGCTGACCACCGAGAAGCGCGACTGCGCGTCGGCGTACAGCAGGTATTGCTGGTAGTACTGCGGGTGCGGCTGGGCGAAGGCCTCCGGCAGCCAGTCGTCGTGGCGCACCAGCTCGCCGAGCAACTCGGCGCCGCGCTCCAGCAGGCGTGCCTCATCGGTTTCGCGACCGACCAGGGCGGACAGCCCGGCGAGGAAATGGCGCAGGCGATAAAGACGTGGGGCTTGGCTCATGACAAGTGCTCAACGGGAACGATGGCGCTAAGCTAGCAACCCGCTGCATGCTTACAAAATTCAATTTGGTCATAAGCTAATATGCGAATCCAGCATGAAAATAGATGACATCGATGCCTTCGTCGCGGTGGTCCGCCTGCAGTCGCTGAACCAGGCGGCGGAATCCCTGCAGCTGACCCAGTCGGCCGTGACCCGACGCCTGCAGAACTTCGAGGAAACCCTCGGCGTGGCGCTGCTGGACCGCAACACCAAGCCGCTCAAGCCCACCGCCATCGGCCTGCGCGTGTACGAGCGCTGCCGCGTGGTGCTGCGCGAGCTCGATTCGCTGCGCGATCTGGTGGCGCAGGACGCCATGCCCAGCGGCGCGCTGCGCCTCGGCGTGCCGCAGACGATCGGCGACAGCGCGCTGCTCGAAGCCCTGCAGGCGTTGCGCGGCAGCTACCCGGACCTGCAGGTGCAGGTCTCCAACGGCTGGGGCGCGAGCCTGGTGAAGAAGCTGGAGAACGACGAACTGGACGCCGCCGCCGCGCTGTTCCCGGCCGGCAAGCAGTTCCCCGAGGGCATCGTTGGCCGTTCGCTGGCGCGTATGGGCCTGGTCATCGTCGCCGCGCGCGGCTCGGCGCCCAGGCGCAGCTACCGGTTGGCCGACTGCCAGGCCCGCGGCTTCGTGCTCAACCCCGACGGCTGCGGCTTCCGCGCCGGCCTGCAGCGGGCGCTGGCCGAGCAGGGCCTGAACCTCAAGGTGAACCTGGAAATCTTCGGCACCGACCTCCAGCTGAGCCTGGTCGCCAACGGCATGGGCCTGGGTCTGGTGCCGCTGCCGCTGCTGCAGGACAGCCACCACCTCGACGTGCTCAACGTGGTCGACTTCAAGCCGATGATCGACCTCTGGCTGCTGCACGCCGCCTTCCTCGGCAACCTGCAGGGCGCCGTCGAACGCTTCGGCGAATCCGTGGCGCAACGCCTGGCGGCACCGGCCGACGCGGCCTGAGCATCCCCCAACCGTAGGGTGCGCCGCGCGCACCGCTGGAGCCTCGCCGAAGAGCCGGTGCGCATGGCGCACCCTACGACGTACGTCCTGAAGCTCGGTGCCCCCGTAGGGTGCGCCGCGTGCACCACCGGAGCCGCGCCGAAGAGCCGGTGCGCATGGCGCACCCTACGGCGTACGTCCTGACGCTCGGTGCCCCCGTAGGGTGCGCCGCGCGCACCGCTGGAGCCGCACCGAAGAGCCGGTGCGCATGGCGCATCCTACGAGGTACTTCCTGACGCTCGGTGCCCCCCGTAGGGTGCGCCGCGCGCACCACCGGAGCCACGTCGAAGAGCCGGTGCGCATGGCGCACCCTACGGCGTGCTTCCGGACGCTCGGTGAATCCCACCGTAGGGTGCGCCGCGCGCACCACCGATGCAGCACGGAGCAGCCGCGCACGCAGCACCCGGCACATCACTACCCGCGTAACACTTGCGCGATAAGCATATTAGAATATGCCTAAAATGAATTTCCATCCTGATTGGCTTGCGACTAGCTTATAAGCGCTCGTTAGGCGTTTTCATTTCCTTATATGGAAAAAGCGCAGTAACAGTCCAAACCAACAGGAGCACACGCATGAGCGTGGAAATCATCGGCATGATCACCGCGACGCCCAGCGCCGAGGTCGACCAGCCACTCGGTGCGGCGGTGGACGCCGACTTCGTCCGCCGCTTCGCCCAGGCCCATGAGAGCGCCGGCTTCGACCGCGCGCTGGTGGGCTACTTCTCCAACGGTGCGGAAGGCGCCGTGGTCAGCGCGTTCATCGCCGCCGCCACCGAGCGCCTGGGCATCCTGCTGGCCTACCGGCCGGGGGTGATCGCGCCGCCGCTGGCCGCACGGCAACTGGCGACGCTGGACCAGTTCAGCAACGGCCGCCTGGCGCTCAACGTGATCAGCGGCGGCAGCGATACCGACCAGCGGCGCGACGGCGACTACCTCGACCATGACGCGCGCTACGCCCGTACCGACGAATACCTGCAGGTGCTGAAGACGATCTGGACCGCGCAGGCACCGGTTGATCACCACGGACGCTTCTACCGTTTCGACGGCGCGCTGCCGAACGTACGCACGCAGCAGAAGCCGCACATCCCGATCTACTTCAGCGGCTCCTCGGACGCCGCCGTCGAGGTCGCCGCGCGCCACGCCGACACCTACATGCTCTGGGGCGAGCCGCTGGCCGACTTCGCCGCCCACGTGCAGAAGGTCCGCGCGGCGGCGCAGCGCCAGGGCCGCAGCCCGCGCATCTCGGTGTCGTTCCGGCCGATCGTCGCCGACACCGAGGAAGCCGCCTGGAAACGCGCCGCCGAAATCCTCGAACGGGTGCGCGAGAACCGCGCGCGCCTCGGCCTGCCGCTGAACGACCACGCCCCGGCCAACGTCGGCTCGCAGCGCCTGCTGGCCGCGGCCCGGCGCGGCGATGTGCTGGATACACGCCTGTGGACCGGCATCGCCCAGCTGACCGGCGCGCAGTGGAACTCCACCGCGCTGGTCGGCACCGCCGAGCAGGTCGCCGAAGCCCTCGGCGAATACCACCTGCGCGGCGCCTCGACCTTTCTCATCCGAGGCTTCGACCCACTGGACGATGCCCTCCTCTACGGCCGGGAACTGATCCCGGCCATCCGCGAACGCATTGCCGGCCTGCAACGTCGCCACGCCGGCTGATCAAGGGACATGAATCGCATGAAGCTGCTCCACGCACTCGCCACACTCGTCCTGCTGACGCCCCTGGCACAGGCCGCCGAACAGATCACCCTGCGCGTCGGCGATCAGAACTACTACAACGTGCGCGCCTCGGTGGAAGCCTCGGGCGTGCTCGAAGGCGCGCCCTACACGGTGGACTGGAAGCACTTCCAGTCCGCCGCGCCGGTGGCCGAGGGTCTGGATGCCGGCGCCCTCGACCTGGGCTTCCTCGGCGACTCGGGCTTCATCTTCCTCGCCGCCAAGGGCGCGCCGGTGAAGCTGATCGGCGTCTCGCGGCAGAACCCGGACACCATCGCGCTGCTGGTGCCGAAGGACTCGCCGGCGAAAAGCATCGAGGACCTGAAGGGCAAGAAGGTCGCCTACTGGCCCGGCGCCTGGAGCCAGCAGCTGACCCTGCGCGCGCTGGAGAAGGCCGGCCTGCCGAACGACTACGTGGAGTTCGTCAAACTGATGCCGATCGACGCCGCCGCGGCGCTGCCGCAGGGCAGCATCGATGCCTTCCCGGTCTGGGAACCCTACATCTCGCAGCAGATCGTCTTCTCCGGCGCGCGGCCGATCATCACCGCGCGCAACCTGATGCCCGGCCTGTCGAGCATCGCCGCCAACGCCAATTCCCTGGAACCCAAGCGCGCCGCGATCGCCGATTTCCTCGGCCGGCTGCAGAAGGCGCGTGCCTGGGTCGAGGCCAACCGCCAGGCCTACGCCGACCTCTGGGCGAAGAAGGCCAACCTCGACCAGGCCGTGTCGCGGCACTGGATCGACCAGGCGCACATGACCATCGAGCCGGTCGACACCCAGGCCGCCGCCGATTACCAGGCGACCACCGATTTCCTCGCCAAGACCGGCGCGCTGCCCAAGCCGTTCGATTTCAGCGGCGTGATCGATACCTCTTTCACCGCCGCCTTCCACTGAAGGCCGGCGACACACCAGGGAGCACTTAGCATGAGCGTTCAGTTTCTCGGCATGATCGGCCACCGGCTGTCCTCGGAAATCATTCCCGCCGTCGGTCCGGTGTTCGACAAGCAGTACATCACCGCCGCCGCGCAGGCCCACGAGGCGGCCGGTTTCGACCGCCTGCTGGTCGGCTACTGGTCGGATCAGCCAGACGGTTTCCTGGTCACCGCGCTGGCCGGGCTGGCCACCACGAAGGTCGGCCTGCTGCTCGCGCACCGCCCCGGTTTCGTCGCCCCGACCCTCGCCGCGCGCAAGCTGGCGACCCTCGAGCACCTGCTCGACGGACGCCTGGCGGTGAACGTGATTTCCGGCGGCAGCGATGCCGAGCAGCGCCGCGATGGCGACTTCCTCAGCCACGACGAGCGCTACGCGCGCACCGACGAGTTCCTCGATGTGGTCCGCCGCGTCTGGCAAAGCGAGCGGCCCTTCGACCACCAGGGCACCTATTACCAGGCCGAGCAAGCGTTCTCGGCGATCAAGCCGCTGCAGAAACCGCACCTGCCGATCTTCTTCGGCGGCTCCTCGCCGGCGGCGCTGAAGGTCGCCGGCAAGCACGCCGACGTCTACATGCTCTGGGGCGAATCCCTGGAGCAGGTGCGCGACACCATCGCCGCCGTGCGCAAGGAGGCCGGCAAGCACGGCCGGCGTGTGGAGTTCAGCGTATCGTTCCGGCCGATCCTCGGCGCCACCGAGGAAGAAGCCTGGGCCAAGGCCGAACGGATTCGCGCCGCGACCCGCGAGCAGTTGATCCAGGGCGGCAATCCGTTTCCCAAGCCGAAGCCGCAGAGCACCGGCGCGCAACGCCTGCTGCAGGCGGTGGAAAAGGGCGATCGCCTGGACAAGCGGCTGTGGACCGGCGTGGCCGCGCTGGTCGGCGGCGGGCACAACTCCACCGCGCTGGTCGGCACCGCCGAGCAGGTCGCCGATGCGCTGCTCGACTACTACGACCTGGGCGTCACGCATTTCCTCGTGCGCGGCTTCGACCCGCTCAACGATGCCATCGAATACGGCCGCGGACTGCTGCCGCTGACCCGCGCCAAGGTCGCCGAACGCGATGCCCGCAACGACCGGGGAGCACGCGCGTGAGCCAGGCGCTACGAAAGGCCGATCCCGTCGCGCCGGTAACGGACGCGCAGGCGCTGGACGCCCTTTGCGCGACACTCGCCGCCAGCGCCGCGCAGCTCGACCGCGATGCCGGGTTTCCCCACGCCAACCTGGCGCTGCTGCGCGACGCCGGGCTGCTCGGCCTGGCCACGGCGCGACGTTTCGGCGGCGACGAGGCGGAGCGCAGCCGGCTGCGCGAGGTGATCGGCGAGGTGGCGCGCGGCGAGCCCTCCACCGCGCTGCTGCTGGCCATGCAGTACATCAACCTGCGCCGCCTGCAGCGCAACGCCACGGCGCCTCGGCCGCTGGTGGAACGCGTGCTGCGCGAATCGGTGAGCGACGGCGCATTGATCAACGCCTTTCGCGTCGAGCCGGAGCTCGGCTCGCCAGCGCGCGGCGGCCTGCCGCAGACCATCGCCCGGCGCCAGCCCGACGGCTGGCGGCTGAGCGGGCACAAGCTCTACACCACCGGCATTCCGGGGCTGACCTGGCTGCTGGTGTGGGCGCGCAGCGACGATCCGCAGCCGCTGGTCGGTGGCTGGCTGGTGCACCGCGACACGCCGGGCATCCGCGTGATCGAAAGCTGGGACCACCTGGGCATGCGCGCCACCGGCAGCCACGAGGTGATCTTCGAGGACGTGCATCTGCCGCCCGACAGCGCGGTCGACGTACAGCCCTTCGAGCGCCAGCCGGGCCTCGACGACGCCGCTGTCGCCGCCTTCCAGGGCGACAACGCGATCCTCCTCGCAGCGCTCTACGACGGTGTCGCCCGCGCCGCCCGCGACGACCTGCTCGGCTGGCTGGCGCAGCGCGTGCCGGGCAGCCTCGGCGCGCCGCTGTCGAGCCTGCCGCGGGTGCAGGAAGCGGTCGGCCGCATCGATGCGCTGCTGCTGAGCAACCGCCTGCTGCTGCGCGGCTCGGACGATCCGGTGCTGAGCGTCGGCGAGTTGGGGCAGATCAAGGTGAATGTCATCGACAACGCCATCGACGCCGTGCGCCGCGGCCTGGAGCTGGCCGGCAACCACGCGCTGGAACACGCCAATCCGCTGCAACGGCACTACCGCAACCTGCTCTGCGGCCGCGTGCACACGCCGCAGCCGGACAGCGTCTGGCTGGCGGCCGGCAAAGCGGCCTTCGCCACCTTCTGAACGACGCCGGCGAGGCCGGCACGCCCTTCGAGACCGCACGCGCGGACCGAATCCCCTTTTCCTGGCCACGGCCAACCGGAGATCCGTCCATGCGTCATCCCCTACTCGCCACCGTCGGCCTGCTGCTCTCACTGACGGCCAGCGCCATCGCCCTCGCCGCCGAGGTTCCGACCCTGCGCATCGCCGACCAGAAGGGCAACATGCGCGCCCAGCTGGAAGCCGCCGACGCGCTGCGCGACCTGCCGTACCGTATCGAATGGGCGGAATTCCCCGCCGCCGCGCCGCTCGCCGAGGCGCTCAACGCCGGCGCGGTGGATGCCGGCATCATCGGCGACGCGCCGCTGCTGTTCGCCCTCGCCGCCGGTGCCCAGGTGAAGGCCATCGCGGTAGACAAATCCGACCCCTACGGCACCGCGATCATCGCCCGCCAGGGTTCGCCGCTGAAGGCCGCGCAGGATCTCAAGGGCAAGCGCATCGCCACCGGCAAGGGCTCCATCGGCCACTTCATCACCCTCAAGGCGCTGACCTCGGCCGGGCTGACGGCGAAGGACGTCGAGCTGCGCTTCCTCACCCCGGCGGACGCCAAGATGGCCCTGGCCAACGGTTCGGTGGACGCCTGGGCGACCTGGGAACCCTACACGGCGCTGGCGGAAACCGCCGACCACGCCAAGGTGGTGGTGAACGGCCGCGGCCTCTGGGCCGGCAACAGCTACCTGGCCGCCACCGACGCGGCGCTGGCCGATCCGGCGCGCCGCGCCGCCCTGCAGGATTACCTGCAACGCCTGGCCGACGCGCAGCGCTGGGCCTACCGGAACCTCGACCGCTACAGCGCCAGCCTGGCGCGGATCATCGGCTTCCCCGAGGACGCCGCGCGCCTGCAGTTCGAGCGCCGCAAGCTGCGCTGGCTGCCGCTGGACGCCGAGACCCTGGCACAACAGCAGGCCACGGCCGATTTCTACCACGCCAGCGGGCTGATCCCGGAACCGCTGGATGTCACCCCCACCTTCGACCGCAGCTTCACGCTGAACAGCCAGCAGGCCGCGCTCGATCACGACAGGAACGTCAAATGAAACCGCTCGACAACCATCGCCTTTCCGCCCTCTCCCGCCGCCGCCTGCTGGGCCTCGCCGGAACCGCCGGCGCCGCCGCTCTGCTCGGCCGCTTCGCACTGGCCGACGAGCACGTGCATGAGCACTCCGCCGCCGGCGCGGCCGCGCCCGAGCGCTCCTTCGTACTGCCCGAGCGGCGCAAGCTGAAGCTGGCGATCAACCTCAACGCGGTGTGCCTGGCGCCGGTGGCGGTGGCCGAATCCCAGGGCTTCTTCAGCAAGCACAACCTCGACGTGGAGTTCGTCAACTTCGGCAACTCCACCGAAGTGCTGCTCGAAGCCATCGCCACCGGCAAGGCGGATGCCGGCGTCGGCATGGCGCTGCGCTGGCTGAAGGCGCTGGAGCAGGGCTTCGACGTCAAGCTCACCGCCGGCACCCACGGCGGCTGCCTGCGCCTGCTCACCGCGGCCAACGGCGGCGCCAGCAACCTGGAGGCGCTCAAGGGCAAGACCATCGGCGTCACCGACATGGCCAGCCCGGACAAGAACTTCTTCTCGATCATGCTCAAGCGCCACGGCGTCGACCCGGTACGCGACGTGGAATGGCGGCAGTACCCGGCCGACCTGCTCGGCACCGCGCTGGACAAGGGCGAGGTGCAGGCGGTGAGCGGCAGCGACCCGTTCATGTACCGCCTGCTCAAGGGCGGCGATTTCGTCGAGCTGTCGACCAACCTGGCCGAGGAATACGGCCAGCTCAGCTGCTGCGTGGTCGGCGTCACCGGCACCCTGGCGCGCCAGGACAAGGCTGCCGCCGCGGCACTGACCCAGGCGATCCTCGAAGCGCACAGCTGGGCCGCCGCGCACCCGGACGTGGTCGCCCAGGACTTCCTCAAGTACGCGGTGAACACCTCACCCGAGGAGATCGCCGCGATTCTCAAGGACCACACCCACGCGCATCACGCCAGCGGTCCGGCCTTCGTCAAGGAGATCGCCTACTACGCCCGCGACCTGAAGGACGTGGACGTGCTGCGGCCGAGCACCGACCCGCAAAAATTCGCGGAGAGCATCTATGTCGACGTCTTCTCTTGAGTGGAGCGCCGCCCGCGAGCGCCCCGCGCCCGCGCGGCTGTGGCGCACCGGCCTGCTCGCCGGCGCGGCCTGGGTCGGGCTGGGCCTGCTCACCGCGCGGCTGCCCAACGCGATCCGCGACTGGCCGCTGACCGCCGAGCTGGCGAGCCTGAGTTTCGTCGTCGCAGCCTTGCTGGTCGGCCTGGCGCTGGCCGGGCGCTGGGTGCCGGCGAGGCTGCGCGCGGCCGGCCCCTGGCTGGTGGCGCTGGCGCTGCTGTTCGGCGCCTGGCAGCTGTTCACCGCCAAGCTCGGCTGGTTGCCGGTGCCGTTCTTCGCCCCGCCGCAGGCGCTGCTGGAGGTGTACCTGGAAGACTGGGCGCGCCTGGGCGAAAGCCTGCTGCATTCGCTGGCGCTGCTCGGCAGCGGTGTGGCGTTCGGCGCGGGCTGCGGTTTTCTCGCCGGCGTCTCGATCGGCTGGTCGCGGCGCATCGGCTACTGGCTGCATCCGCTGCTGCGCCTGCTCGGCCCGGTGCCCTCCACCGCGCTGCTGCCGCTGTGCTTCTTCCTGTTCCCATCGAGCTGGAGTGCCAGCGTGTTCCTCATCGCCCTGGCGACCTGGTTCCCGGTCACCGTGCTGACCTGGTCCGGCGTGGCCAGCGTCGAGCGCGGCTATTACGACGTGGCGCGCACGCTGGGCGCCAGCCAGTGGTTCCTGATCCGCCGGGTGGCGATTCCCGCCGCGCTGCCGCATGTCTTCGTCGGCCTGTTCATGGGCCTGGGCGCGTCCTTCTCGGTGCTGGTGGTGGCGGAGATGATGGGCGTGAAGGCCGGTCTCGGCTGGTACCTGCAATGGGCGCAGGGCTGGGCCGCCTACGCCAACATGTACGCCGCCCTGCTGCTCATGGCGCTGGTCTGCTCCGGGCTGATCAGCGCGCTGTTCCTGATCCGCGACCGCGCCCTGAGCTGGCAGCAAGGAGCGATGAAATGGTAGCCACCGCGCGTTCCCCGATCCCCGCCGAGCGCGGCCTGCGCCTGGACATCCGTGGCCTGGCGCACGCCTTCGAACTCAAGGGTGAGCGCCTGCCGGTATTGCAGCGCCTGGACCTGAGCGTGGCACCGGGGGAGATGGTCGCGCTGCTCGGCCCGTCCGGTTGCGGTAAGTCGACCCTGCTGCGCCTGGTCGCCGGCCTGGAGCCGCTGCAGAGCGGCGAGCTGCTGGCCGACGGCGCGCCGATCGTTGGGCCCGATCCGTCCCGCGTGGTGGTGTTCCAGGACCCGACGCTCTACCCGTGGCGCACGGTGTGGGACAACGTCGCCCTCGGCCTGCAGGCGCGCGGCCTGCTCGGGCAGCAGCGCGGACGAGTCGACGAGGCGCTGGCCAAGGTGGGCCTCGGCGAATTCGCCCAGGCCTATCCGCGGCAGCTTTCCGGGGGCATGGCGCAGCGCGTGGCGCTGGCCCGCGCGCTGGTCAACCAGCCGCGCCTGCTGATCCTCGACGAGCCGCTGGGCAAGCTCGATTCGCTGACCCGCATCGCCATGCAGGGCGAGCTGATCCGCCTCTGGCAGCAGCAGGGCTACAGCGGCCTGCTGGTGACCCACGATGTCGAGGAGGCGCTGCTGCTGGCCGACCGCGTGCTGGTGTTCAGCGACCGGCCGGCGCGGGTACTGGCGGAGTTGCGGGTGGAACGCGACTACCCGCGCCACCGCGACGACCCGCACCTGGTCGAGCTGCGACGCCAGGCGCTGGAGCTGCTCGGCTTGGGCAAGGACTGGTAGCCCGCTACAGCGGTGCGCGCGGCGCACCCGACGAAAAGCACGCACCCGTCAGTAGGGTGCGCCATGCGCACCGTGACTGTTCGGCCTGGGCAAGGACGGGTAGCCCGTTCGGTGCGCGCGGCGCACCCTACGAAAGCACACCGGTCACCGTAGGGTGCGCCATGCGCACCGTGACCCGTCGATCAGCGGCCGAGTTCGGTGTTGAGGTCCGGCTGCACCAGTTCGATCCAGTAGTTGTCCGGGTCGCTGATGAACGCCACGTCCTTCATCTTGCCGGTGTCCAGGCGCTTGACGAAGTTGACGCCCAGCTCCTCGAAGCGCGCGCAGGCGGCGCGGATGTCGGGCACCGCGAAGCAGATGTGGCCGAAGCCGCGCGGCTCGCTGTTGCCGTTGTGGTAGGCGGAGTCGTCGTTCTCGGTACCCCAGTTGTGGGTCAGCTCCAGCACGCTCTGCCGGCCGAAGGTGTAGCGCTGCCGCTCGCCAACCTCTTCGGGCACCGTCTCGCCCTTGGTCATCGCCAGGAAATACAGCGAGAACTGGCCTTCCTCGAAGTCCAGCCGGCGCAGCAGGCGCATGCCCATGACGCGGGTGTAGAAATCCAGCGAACGCTCCGGGTCCTTGACCCGCAGCATGCTGTGGTTGAACACGTAGTCCTGGGTGGCCGCATCCGGGGTCGCGCAGACGCCGGCCTGGGTTTCGGTGGTGAACGCCATGGTTTGACTCTCGCTGGAAAAAACACCGCGCCAGTGTAGAAATCCGCTCCCGCCCGGGGGTAGCAACCGGGTACTACGATGCGACATCCGCCGCGGAGCACCGGCCAGGCCGCCGGCGCCCGGCTACTCAGGCGCTGCGGCGCACGCCGCTCACGGCGCGGTTCGGGGCGAGGGCGATCAGTTGCGCCGGGGCGGCGGACTCGCGGCCGTTGGCGAGGAACACGGTGCAGATCACCCGCAGCAGCGACGCCAGGTTGTTCACCTCGCCGCGACGCAGGATGACTTCCTCGTAGACCTGGTTGATGAATTGCGGCACGCCGTAGCCTTCGCCGGCGGCGATTTCCTCGAGGATCGACCAGAACTCGTTTTCCAGACGAACGCTGGTGACCACGCCCTGGATGCGCACCGAGCGGGTCTGGCATTCGTAGAGGCTGGGATCGGTCGACACGTAGATATTGCACATGGTGGCTGTACTCCGGTTTCACGACCTTTCTTCGCCGGGCGCGCCGGCAAGGCCTGTTGTTCGTCGCGGTCAGGCGACCGCTCGCGTCTCGACCATAACCCCTCGGGTAAATATCCGCCAGTTTGCCCGACTGTAGTAATTCGCTATTACCAGCCGCCGTAACGAACTGCCCTAGGATGATCTCAAAGGCAGGAAGGCGCCCTCGCGACCTTCCCCTGACAAAAACAAGAAGAAGGAGAATCCGATGAGCGATCTCGCACTGAGTCGCCGCCGCTTCCTGCAGGGAAGTGGCGGTCTGTTGATGGGAACCCTGCTGTTCAGCTCCGGGCCCATCGCCCTGCTCGCCCCCAGCCAGAGCTGGGCGCTGGAGCTGACCACCCTCGACAGCGCCACCGGCCAGCGCCTGCTCGCCATGCTGCGGCGCATCTACCCCCACGACGACATGGAAGACGCTGTCTACGCGCTGACGGTGAAGGACATCGACAGCAAGGCCTCCGCCGATCCGGGCCTCGCCGAGCTGCTGAAGAAGGGTGTCGCCGACCTCGACACGCGCGCCGGCGGCGACTGGACGCGCCTCGACGAGGCACGCCAGGTGGCGATCCTCGAAGCCATCCAGGACCAGCCGTTCTTCACCCAGGTACGCGCCATCGCGGTGAACTCCCTCTACAGCAACGAGCTGGCCTACCACCACTTCGGCTACGAGGGCGCCTCCTTCCCCAAGGGCGGCTACCTGCACCGCGGTTTCAACGACCTGTCCTGGCTGCCCAACCCGCCGGCCGACGCCAGCCCCGCTCCCTACGGTTGAGGAACCCGATATGACGACCTATCAGCATGACGACGATTCGGTGGTGGTGATCATAGGCTCCGGTGCCGGCGGCGGCACCCTGGCCAACGAACTCTGCCAGAAGGGCATTCCGGTGGTGCTGCTGGAAGCCGGCGCGCGGCAGAACCAGGGCACCTTCGTCAACGACGAATGGCCCTCGTTCAACCAGCTGGCCTGGAGCGACACCCGTACCACTTCCGGCAGCTGGCGCATCGCCAAGGATTTCCCCAACCTGCCGGCGTGGATCTGCAAGACCGTCGGCGGCACCACCACGCACTGGGCCGGGGCCAGCCTGCGCATCCAGGAACACGAATTCCGTGCCCGCGAGACCTATGGCGAACTCAAGGATGCCCAGCTGCTGGACTGGCCGCTGACCCTCGCCGAACTCGAGCCCTACTACGCCCGCGCCGAGGACAAGATGGGCGTGACCCGCACCAACGATATCCCCGGCCTGCCCGGCAACAACAACTTCAAGGTGATGTACGCCGGCGCGCAGAAGCTCGGCTACCAGCACTGCTCCACCGGGCGCATGGCGATCAACAGCCAGCCGCGCGCCGGCCGCGCCTCCTGCCAGCAACTGGGCTTCTGCTTCCAGGGCTGCAAGATGGGTGCGAAATGGTCGACCCTGTACACCGAGATCCCCGCCGCCGAAGCCACCGGCAGGCTCGAACTGCGCGCCGAATCCCAGGTCATCCGCATCGAGCACGACGCCCGAGGCCGCGCCAGCGCGGTGGTCTACGCCGATGCCAAGGGCCAGCTGCAGCGGCAGAAGGCGCGCGTGGTGGCGGTGGCCGGCAATGCCATCGAGACGCCGCGCATCCTGCTCAACTCGGCCTCGACGCTGTTCCCCCACGGCCTCGGCAACGGCGCCGGGATGGTCGGCAAGCACTACATGCGCCACACCACCGGCTCGGTGTTCGCCGAGTTCGACGAGGAGGTGCACTTCTACCGCGGCACCATCATGGCCGGCATCATCAGCGACGAGAATCGCCACGACACCTCACGCGGCTTCGCCGGCGGCTACGAGATGGAAACCATCTCCCTCGGCCTGCCGTTCATGGCCGCGTTCTTCAACCCCGGCGCCTGGGGCCGCGACTTCACCGGCGTGATGGACCGCTACACGCACCTCGCCGGGATGTGGCTGGTGGGCGAGGACATGCCGCGCGAGAGCAACCGCGTCACCCTCAACGACGGCGTCAAGGACGCCTTCGGCATGCCGGTGGCCAACGTCCACTACGACGATCACCCGAACGACCTGGCGATGCGCGAGCACGCGTTCAAACAGGGCGAGGCGCTGTACCAGGCGGTCGGCGCGAAGAAGGTCCACCGCGTGCCGCCGTACCCGTCGACGCACAACCTCGGCACCTGCCGGATGAGCGCCAGGGCCGACGACGGCGTGGTCAACAAGCACGGCCAGAGCCACGAGGTGCCGAACCTGTTCATCTCCGACGGCAGCCAGTTCACCACCAGCGCGGCGGAGAACCCGACGCTGACCATCGTCAGCCTGGCGATCCGCCAGGCTGACTACATCGCCGAGTCGCTGAAGACCAATGCCGCCTGAACCGTCCCGCAGCGGCGTCCGCGCGCCGCTGCGGGACGCCACTCACCGACCGGAGAACCGCCATGCTCTGCATCCAGGCCCTGCGCGCCTTCGCCGACAACTACATCTGGCTGCTCCAGGACGTCACCCTGCGGCGTTGCGCGGTGGTCGATCCGGGTGACGCCGAGCCGGTGCAGGACTGGCTGCAACGCAATCCGGGCTGGCAGCTCGCCGACATCCTGGTCACCCATCATCACGACGACCACACCGGCGGCATCGCGGCGCTCAAGCGCAACACCGGCTGCCGGGTGATCGGCCCGGCCGGCGGGCGCATCCCTGCGCTCGACCTGACGCTGCACGACGGCGACCTCTGCGCGGCGCTCGGCCAACGCATCGAGGTGATCGGCGTACCCGGCCATACCCTCGACCACATCGCCTACTTCCTGCCGGGCACGGCGGGCGCGCGGCCCTGGCTGTTCAGCGGCGACACCCTGTTCGCCGGCGGCTGCGGGCGGCTGTTCGAAGGCAGCGCGCAACAGATGCACGACTCGCTCACCCGTCTCGCCGCGCTGCCGGGCGAGACCGAGGTGTTCTGCGCCCACGAGTACACCCTCGGCAATCTGCGCTTCGCCTGCGCGGTGGAACCGGACAACCGCGAACTGCGCCAGCGGCTGGAACAGACCGAGGCGATCCGCGCCCACGACGGCATCAGCCTGCCGTCCAACCTCGCCTGCGAACGCGCCACCAACCCGTTCCTGCGCACCGGCGAGGCCAGGGTGCGCGAGGCCGCGGCGCGTTTCAGCCGCTGCCAGCAGGCCGATCCGGTGGCGGTGTTCGCCGCCCTGCGCGAATGGAAGAACGGCTTTCCGGGTTGATCTCGCGCGGCGCGCACGCCACCCTGAACGCCCATGCACCACCGCCCGGTGATTCCGCTGACCGCTCCCGCCCTGCTTCCGAAACGCCGCTCGCGCCGACGCATTGCCGCCTGGTTCGCGTTGCTGGCGCTCCTGCTGCTGGCCCTGCTCAGCCTCGCCTGGGCGCGGCTGCTGCACGGCCAGGGCATCGAGCGCCTCGACCTGAACGGGCTGCGCATCGGCGCCGACGGCGTGCAAGCGCAGCGCCTGTCGCTACAGCGGCGCGGCACGGACGGCGCGCAACTGTACCTGGTGGTCGACGACCTGCTGCTGGATTGGCGCGACGGCGGGCGCCTGCGCATCGGCCAGTTGAACATCGACCTCGACACGCCCGCGCAGGCCGACGCCGGGGAGGCCGCGGCGTTCGACCTGGCGGCGCTGCCCGAGCTGCCGACATGGCTGCCACGGCGTTTCGACATCCAGCGGATCGACGCCAACCTGCCCTGCGCCGCCGGGCGTTGCGCCCTGCAGGGTTCGCTGAGCCTGCGCCACGCCGGCGCCGCGCTGTTCCCGGCCAGCCTCGAGGCGAACCTCGAACGCGACGGCCGCCAGGTGCAGCTGCTCGGCCTGCTCGAAGGCGATCGCCAGGCGCCGCGGCTGTCGTTGGGGCTGGCGATCGACGAACAGCCGCGCGCCAGCCTGCGTGTCGCCCTCGCGCCGAACGCCGACGGCCAGTCGCTCAGCGGCCAGCTGTCGGTGCCCAACCTGCAGGAAGCGCCCTGGCTGGTGGAATGGCTCGGCGAATGGATGCTGTTCGCCGAACGCCAGGTGCCGCTGGCGCCGGAGGCGATGCAGTTGTCCGCCGACTGGCAGTTGCAGCTGCCCGCAGGCGCGCTGCGAGCCAGCGACCTCGGCGTCGCCAGCGGCAGCGCGCGGGTCGAAGCGCACCTGCCGCAGCCCTGGCCGCTGCCGGACGTCGGCCAGGTCCAGGGCGACCTGCAACTGAGCGCCACGGCCGATCGGGGCCACTGGCTGCCCGGCGAGGTGCGCGCCACCCTGCGCCTGGACAACCTCGCCGGCAGTTGGCGCGACGCATTGCCCGCCGGCCTGCGCGCCGACAGCCTGGACCTGCGCATCGTCCCGGCCGAACGCCCGCGCAGCGACGGCCTGCTGCCCTTCGATCTGCAACTGGCCAGCCAGGGCGCGCTCGCCGCTACCCTCGACGCCAGGCTCGCCAGCGCCACGCAGCCGCCCTGGGTTCTGCAGATCGACAGCGCACGGCTGCGCAGCCAGAGCACCGGGCTCGCGCTGGACGGCCTGCGCCTGAGCCGGCCGAGCCTCGACCTGGCCTTCAGTGGGCGGATCGATCAACGGCAGGCGCGGCTGCTGCTGGGCAATCCCGCACAGGTGCACAGCGAGCGCGTCGACCTGCTCGATACCGGCCAGTCGACCCTGGAACTGCACGCGCTCGACGCCACGCTGGCCGGCATGACGCTGGACGCCAGCTACTCCGACGCCGGCCTGGACACCTTGCGCGCACAAGGTCCCGCGCGCCTGCAAACGACCCAACTGCGCCAGGCCAGCCTGCGGCCGCAGGGCTGGAGCTGGCAGGGCAGATTCGCCAGCGACCTCGCCGGACTGAAGGTGGACGGCGCCCTGGGCAACGACGCCGGTTTGCCCGCGCAGGTGCAGTTCGACTACGCCTACGGTGGCGCGCTGCACCTGAAGGCGCAGGTGCAGGAGCTGTTCATGCGCGCCGGCAACCCGCTGGCGAAGACCCTGGCGGACTGGCCGGCGCTGCTGGAGCTGGGCGACGGCCGGCTGCGCGCCCATGCGCAATTCGACCTGCGCGACGGCGTGCCAGAACTGGACCTGGCGCTGAACGCGCAGAACCTCGGCGGCATCTATGACCGCGTGGAGCTGTCCGGGCTCAGCGGCGATGCGCGCGTCACCCTGAACGACAAGGCCCTGCAGCTGGAACTGCCCGACCTGCGCCTGGGCGAACTCAATCCGGGCCTGGCGATCGGCCCGCTGCGTTTTTCCGGACGTTACCGCGCCAGCCTGCAACGGCCCGCCGCCGGGCGGCTCGACTGGCAGCGCGCGGAAACCGCGCTGCTCGGCGGGCGGCTGTGGCTGGAGCCCGGCAGCGGCGACCTGGCCGCGGCCGGTCTCGACCTGCCGCTACAGCTGCGGGGGCTGCAACTGGCGGAACTGTTCCGCGCCTATCCGGCCGAAGGCTTGAGTGGCGACGGCGTGCTCGACGGGCGCCTGCCGCTGCACTGGAACAGCCAGGCGCTGCGCATCGACCAGGGTGAAGTCGCGGCCCGGCCGCCGGGCGGCATGCTGCGCTTCCATTCGCCGAAGATCATCGCCCTGGCCCAGGCCAACCCGGCGATGAAGCTGGTGGCCGACGCGCTGGAGGATTTTCGCTACGAGCTGCTCAGCAGCGCGGTCAGTTACGATGAGGCCGGCAAGCTGATGCTCAACCTGCGCCTGAACGGGCGCAATCCGGATCTGGAACGCGGCCGGCCGTTCAACTTCAACATCAACCTGGAAGAAGACATTCCGGCCCTGCTGACCAGCCTGCAACTGAGCGGCCGGGTCAGCGAAACCATCCAGCGACGGGTGCAGGAGCGTTTGCAGCGCCCCGCCGAGTCGCCCACCGAGGAGAAACCCTGATGGGTCGTCAGCGCCACATCCTTGCCGTTGCTCTGCTGCTGTTGTTCGGCGTCGGTTGTACCCCCACCGTGCAACTGGCGGTGCCCAACGAGCCGATCAACATCAACCTCAACGTGAAGATCGAGCACGAGATCTACATCAAGGTCGACAAGGCGCTGGACAACGTCCTCGACGAATCCAGCGGCCTTTTCTAGGAGACTTGCCATGCGCCTTCGCCACACCTTCGCAGCCAGCCTGCTGGCCCTCTGCCTGGCCACTCCGGCCTTCGCCCTCAGCCTCAACGAGGCGATGTCCGCGCTCGGCGCCGCCAAGGCCGCCGGCCAGCTCGGCGAGCAACCCGACGGTTACCTCGGCGTGGTCAAGCCCGGCGGCCAGGCCGAGGACATCGCCGCGCAGATCAACCAGGCGCGCCGCGCCGAGTACCAGCGCCTGGCCAAGCAGAACGGCATCGCCCTGGGCGACGTCGAGGCCATCGCTGGCAAGAAGGCGCTGGACAAGACCCCGAGCGGGCAATACATCCAGCTCAACGGCAAATGGATGAAGAAGTAAGCCGATGGACGCCGACGACAAGGGCGCGATCAGCCGCCTGACCCTCGCCCACTACGCGCGCAACGCAGAAGGCTTCCGCGAGGGCACCCGCGACCACGACGTCAGCCAGAACATCGCCGCGCTGCTGCGCCACATCCAGGCAGAGGCACCCTTCGCGCTGCTCGACTTCGGCTGCGGTCCGGGCCGCGACCTGCGCACCTTCAAGGCCCTCGGCCACGCGCCGGTAGGCCTCGACGGCACCGCGCGCTTCGCCGAAATGGCCCGCGCCGACAGTGGCTGCGAGGTCTGGGAGCAGGATTTCCTCGCTCTCGACCTGCCGCCGGAGCGCTTCGACGGCGTGTTCGCCAACGCCTCGCTGTTCCACGTACCGCGCGCCGACCTGCCGCGCGTGCTGCGCCAGCTGCACGCCACGCTCAAGCCCGGCGGCGTACTGTTCGCCTCCAACCCGCGCGGCGACAACCGCGAAGGCTGGAGCGGCGAACGCTATGGCGCCTGGCACGACTGGGCACGCTGGCGCGACTACCTCACCGCCGCCGGCTTCACCGAGCTGGAACATTACTACCGGCCCGAAGGCTTGCCGCGCGACCAGCAACCCTGGCTGGCGAGTGTGTGGCGGCGCTGACGTAAACACTTTCTGCGCGGCGGTTAATTACCTCGATGTCATTGGAAAAGTTATCAGCTTATATGACTAAGTGAGCGCTTATTACCTATTGAATTCGCCTTCGCCAAAACGATCTTGATAAAGGCGAACCTGCCAGATTCCACTTGATACATATCAACTTTCAACGCACCGCCCAATTGAAAGAATGGCTCCCCGTATAATCAAACCCTAGGGAGTTAATATGAGTCTCAATGTTTTCTGGTTCCTGCCAACGCACGGCGACGGCCGCTACCTAGGCAGCGCCAACCAGGCACGCGCCGTGGATCAGGCCTACCTGCAACAGATCGCCCAGGCGGCGGAAAAGCTCGGCTACGGCGGCGTCCTGATTCCCACCGGGCGTTCCTGCGAGGACTCGTGGATCGTGGCTTCCAGCCTGATTCCGGTGACCCGCACGCTGAAATTCCTGGTCGCCCTGCGCCCGGCGACCTTCTCGGTGACCGCCAACGTGCGCATGGCCGCGACGCTGGATCGGCTGTCCGGCGGACGCCTGCTGGTCAACGTGGTGGCCGGCGGCGACTCGTCCGATCTGGAGGCCGACGGCAACTTTCTCGGGCATGACGAACGTTATGACCACGCCGGCGAATTCCTCAGCGTGTGGAAGAAACTCTTCGCCGGTGAAACGGTGGACTTCGACGGTGAACATATTCAGGTAAAAGGCGCGCGGCAGATATTCCCCGCCTTGCAGCAACCGCATCCGCCGTTGTTCTTCGGTGGTTCTTCGCCGGCCGCCCATGAAGTGGCCGCCGAACATGTGGACTTATATATTTCCTGGGGTGAAACACCCGACGAGGTGGCGAAGAAGTTCGCCGACATCCGTCGCCGCGCCGCCGCCCTCGGCCGCACCGTGCGTTTCGGTGTGCGCCTGCACGTGATCGTCCGCGAGACCGAGCAGGAAGCCTGGCAGGCCGCCGATCGCCTGATCAGCCACCTCGACGACGACACCATCGCCCGCGCCCAGGTCTCGCTGGCGCGGATGGATTCCCACGGCCAGCAGCGCATGCAGGAACTGAACAACGGCAAGCGCGGCGATCTGGTCGTCAGCCCCAACCTCTGGGCCGGCGTCGGCCTGGTCCGCGGCGGCGCCGGCACTGCGCTGGTGGGCAGCCCGCAACAGGTCGCCGACCGCCTGCTGGAATACGCCGAGCTGGGCGCCGACACCTTCGTGCTCTCCGGCTACCCGCATCTGGAAGAGGCCTACCGTTTCGCCGAGCTGGTGTTCCCGCTGCTGCCGCTGCCGCTCCAGGAAAAACTCGGCGCCAACCTGATCAGTCCCTTCGGCGAAGCCATCGCCAACGATCAGTTGCCGCTGCGCGCCGCGCAGAGCTGAGCCACCACCCTCCGCCCGGCACCCAAAGTGCCGGTGCGCATGGCGCACCCTACGTTGTCCCGATGAAGCGCCAGGCATCCCCGACCGTAGGGTGCGCCGCGCGCACCACCAGCCGGCCCGGGGGTACCGGTGCGCATGGCGCACCCTACGTTGTCCCGGTGAAGCGCGAGGCATCCCGACCCTAGGGTGCGCCGCGCGCACCATCGGCCAACGCGCAAGTGCCGGTGCGCATGGCGCACCCTACGTTGTCCCGATGAAGCGCCAGGCATCCCGACCCTAGGGTGCGCCGCGCGCACCATCGGCCGGCGCGGGGGTACCGGTGCGCATGGCGCACCCTACGGAACGGCTTCGTCCCCCATGAGCCGGCATCAACGTGGCAGTCGATCATCCGGCTGCAGCAGCGGCACCTCGACGCTGAGGGTGTCGGGGTACTTGATGCCGGCGCCGGTGCTCAGCGCCACCACGCGTTCGCCGGCCCTGATCCAGCCGGCCTCGCGAAACTAGCGGGCGGCGGCGAACAGCGCCGCGCGGACACGGCGGTTCGTCATCAGGCGGGATCGATCAGCTGCCCGGATTGACGTGGGCTTCCTCGAAGAAATAGTCCTTCCAGGACGTCGCCTTGTTCTTCAGCACGCCCAGCTCGTTGAGCTTCTCGGCGTAGATGAAGGTGCGCTCCGGGGAGACGGTGAAGTCGATCTCCGGGTCTTCGACGATCTTCTGCACGAAGGCCAGCGGCAGCTTGGATTGCTCAACGTCGATGTAGGTCTGCGCAGCCTTGGCCTTGTCCGCCTTGATGATCTGCGAGGCCTCGACGAGGGCGTCATAGAAGGCCTTGTAGGTCTTCGGATTCTCGTCGTGGAATCTCTGCGTGGTGTAGAGCACGTTGAAGGTGGCCTGGCCGCCGAGGATGTCGTAGGAGCTGATCAGCTTGTGCACCTTGGGGTTTTCCAGCGCCTGGTACTGGAACGGCGGGCTGGAGAAATGCGCGCTGATCTCCGAGCCGCCGGCCAGCAGCGCGGCGGTGGCGTCCGGGTGCGGCAGGCTTACGGAGATCTTGTCGAAGCGCTGGAAGTCGGCGTTGCCGTAGCGCTTGGCGGTCTCGATCTGCAGGGTGCGCGACTGGAAGCCGACGCCCGCGGCCGGCACGGCGATGCGGTCCTTGTCGGAGAGGTCGTCGAGGGTCTTCACCTCGGCGCGGTTGCTCAGCAGGTAGTTGGGCATCGAACCCAGCGAGGCGATGGCCTTGACGTTCTGCTTGCCGCGGGTGCGGTCCCACACGGTGAGCATCGGCGGCACGCCGGCCGAGACCACGTCCAGGGCGTTGGCCAGCAGCGCCTCGTTCATCGCGGTGGCGCCGGAAATGGTCCGCCAGTCGACCTCGACGTTGTCCAGGCCCAGGGCCTTGCCGTGTTTCTCGATCAGCTTCTGTTCCTTGACCACGTCGAGGATCAGGTAGCCGATGCCGAACTGCTGGGCGATGCTGATGCTGCCTTCGGCCTGGGCCAGCGTCGGCGCCAGCAATGCGGCGGCCAGCAGGGTGTTGCGGATGCGATGGTTCATGGTGTCCCCAAAAAAGTAGTGGCCGCTGACGGCCGGATATCGGTGTTGGCAAAGGCCGATCCGGCGGCCCGGTCTCGGAGAACTCTGGTAAGGCGGATCACGCTTTGGCGGCCCATCGGGTGGCGAGCCAGCCAAGCCTCCGCCTGGTGGATGAAAAGAGCGTTATCCACCCTACAAGCGCCGTAGGGTGGATCGTGCTTCATCGATCCACCGGGGGGCTGTCCAGCCCGACCTCCGCCTAATGGATGCAAAGAGCGTTACCCCGCCTACGGCCGGCGTTAGCCGCGCTGCATTCCCCAGCGCTTCACGGTTACTCGCTCCAGGGTGGCGAACACCAGGTTCTCCACCACCAGGCCGATCAGGATCACCGCGACCAGCCCGGCGAAAACCTTGTCGGTGTACAGCTCGTTGCGGTTCTGGAAGATGTACCAGCCCAGCCCGCCCTTGCCGCTGGAGGCACCGAACACCAGTTCGGCGGCGATCAGCGTGCGCCAGGCGAAGGCCCAGCCGATCTTCAGCCCGGCGAGGATCGACGGCAGCGCCGCCGGCACCAGGATCAACAGGACGAAACGCAGCCCGCGCAGACCGTAGTTGCGCCCGGCCATGCGCTGGGTTTCGGAGACGCCGAGGAAGCCGGCGTAGGTGTTCAGCGCCAGCGGCCAGAGCACCGAATGCACCAGCACGAACACCAGGCTGGCTTGGCCCAGACCGAACCAGAGCAGCGCCAGCGGCAGCAGCGCGATCGGCGGCAGCGGGTTGAGCATCGACGTGAGGGTGCTGAGCAGGTCGCGGCCGAGCTGGGTCGACACCGCCAGGGTGGTCAGGCCGAACGCCAGGACGATGCCGATCAGGTAACCCTTGAACAGGATCGACAGGGAAATCCCGACGCGCTCGATCAGCACGCCGCTGGCCATGTCTTCGAAGAAGGCGCGGGCGGTCTGCAGGAAGCTCGGCAGCATCAGGTCGTTGGCCTGGTAGCGCGCGACCACCTCCCAGAGCACGGCCAGCAGCACGAGGATCAGCGTCTTGCGCAGCCAGCCCTGTTGCCACAGGCGTTGCGCCAGCGGCAGCTCGCGCTCCAGCGGCAGGCCGACCAGCGGCGCCAGGGTGATTTCGTATTCCTCGCGCACGGGCGGGATCAGTTTCATGGTGGTGCTCCCGTGTCAGTAGGAAATGCGGATGTCCTGGAAGCGCAGGTCGGGCTCGACCTGCGGCTCGCCGTCTTCATCGAACAGCAGCCGGTGAATGCGCTGCGCGGTGTGCTGGAAGTCGACGCCGCCCAGGCTGTTCAGGTCGTATGGGTGCGCGTTGATCTCCGCCCGCACGCGCCCCGGATGCGGCGAGAGCAGCAGGATGCGGTTGCCCACCACCAGCGCTTCCTCGATGGAGTGGGTGACGAACAGCAGGGTGAAGCGCACTTCGTCCCACAGCTGCAGCAGCTCTTCCTGCATCTTGCGGCGGGTCAGCGCATCGAGCGCGGCGAACGGCTCGTCCATCAGCAGGATCTTCGGCTGCATGGCCAGCGCGCGGGCGATGGCGACGCGCGCCTTCATGCCGCCGGAAAGGGTGTGCGGGTAGGCGTCCGCGAAGGCGGCCAGCCCGACCTTCTCCAGGTAGTGCAACGCACGCTCCTCGGCCTCGCGGCGCTTGAGGGTGCGCGAGGCGAGCAGCGGGAACATGACGTTCTGCTTCACCGTCTTCCACGGCGGCAGTTGGTCGAACTCCTGGAACACCACGATGCGGTCGGGGCCCGGCTCGCTGATGCGCTGATCGTCGAGGCGGATCTCCCCGTCGCTCGGCTCGATGAAGCCGGCGACCGACTTGAGCAGGGTCGACTTGCCGCAACCCGACGGGCCGAGCAGGACGAAACGGTCGCCCGGATAGACGTCGAAACTCACTTCATGGGTGGCCCGGACCACCCGCTGCGGGGTCTTGTATTCCAGGCTGACCTTGTCCACGTGCAGCAGTGCTGCCAGTGCCGAAGCGCTGGCCGTGTGGCCTTGCAGGACGGCGTTCATCGGATTTCCTTTACTGGGTGGGGCTGAGGAGGCGCGCCGTTCAGAACGGCACATCGCCCTGGATGGTGGTGCGGTGCATGCGCCGGCGCAGGTGGCTCGGGCAACCGGTGGCGAGGTGGATCAGCGAGCGGTTGTCCCAGAACACCATGTCGTGCGGCTGCCAGACGTGGCGATGGATGAACTCCGGGCGCGCGCTGTGGGCGTACAGCTCGGCGAGGATCTGCCGGCTCTCGTCCTCGGGAAGATCGAGGATGTGGGTGGTGAAGTTCTCGTTGACGAACAGGCCCTTGCGTCCGGTTTCCGGGTGCGTGCGCACCACCGGATGGACCACCGCCGTGACCTCGGCGAGCTGCGCCGCGGTCAGCGTCGGCCGGCGAATGCCCTTGAACACTTCATCGGCGTAGCGCGCCGTGTAGAGGTGCGCCGCGCGTTTGCCCTGGATGGCGCGGGCCAGTTCCGCCGGCAGGGTTTCATAGGCCAGTTGCTGGCTGGCGAACAGGGTGTCGCCGCCCTCTTCCGGCAGTTCCTGGGCGTAGAGCATCGAGCCCAGGCTGGGGAATTCCTTGTAGGACAGGTCCGAGTGCCAGAACTTGCCGGCATCGCCCAGGCCGATCGGCTGGCCGTTCTCGACGATGTTGGAAATGATGAAGACTTCCGGGTGCCCGGCCAGCAGGAACTGCTTGAGCACGTGGATCTGCAGCGGGCCGAAACGGCGGCTGAAATCGACCTGCTGTTGCGGGCTGATGTGCTGGTCGCGGAACACCAGCAGGCCGTGGTCGAGGTGGGCGCGATGGACGCGGGCGAAATCCGCGTCATTCAGCGGGCGGGCGAGGTCGAGGCCGACGATCTCCGCGCCGAGCTGGCCCAGCGGCCGGATTTCGAAGTGTTGCGAGGTGGTCTCCGGGGAAGGAGTCGCCACCGCAGTTACCGCGTTCATGGATGTTTCTCCATGCAGGCGCGACGGACGCGCGCAGTGAAAGGATCAGGACGATGTCGCCCTGGATTCTCGTTTCATGTGCGGCGCGCCGGTTGGCCGGCAGGTACGCGAGTGACGACTATAAGTGAATAAGAATGGCGGATATAAATACGATTAGCGCATAAGGTTATGGCCGGGCGCGCGGCTCGTCCGCCAGCACCCGGCGCAGCAGATCGAACAGCGCGATACGCGTCTGCGGGTCCTCGCTGGCGAGCTGCAGCTGCCGTTCGAGGCGCGCCAATCCGCAGGGCGCGGGCAGGTTCAGGTGCTCGGCGAGAATCTCCGCGCCGCTACTGACCAGCAGCGCGAAGTGGATGACGCTCTCCAGCTCGCGGGTGTTGCCCGGCCAGTCGTGCTGCTCCAGCGCCTCACGCGCGGACTGGGCGAACTGCGGCAGCGCCAGGCCGAGGCGCTGGGCGTAGGTGCCGAGGAAGTACTCGCCCAGGGCGAGGATGTCGCCGGGCCGTTCACGCAACGGCAACAGGTGCACGTAGCCTTCGCCCAGGTAGTGGTAGAGACGCTCGTTGAACTTGCCGGCGGCGACGGCCTGGCCCAGGTCGATGCTGGTGGCGGCGACCAGGCGCACGTCCGCCGGACTCGGCTGGCGCGCGCCGACACGGATCACCTCGCGGGTCTCCAGCGCGGCCAGCAACTTGCCCTGCAAGGCCAGTGGCAGGTCGCCGATCTCGTCCAGATAAAGCGTGCCGCCGGTGGCCGAACCGAACCAGCCGGCGCGGCTGCTGGCCGCGCCGGTGTGGGCGCCCGGCGCATGGCCGAACAGCTCGGCCTCGCCGTAGGTCGGGCTCAGCGCCTCGCAGTTGACCGCGACGAACAACCCCTGGCGCTCGCTGCTGCGGTGGATGTAACGCGCCAGCAGCTCCTTGCCGGTGCCGGTTTCGCCGCGGATCAGCACCGGCAATTCACTGTCGGCGAGCTGCTCGACACGTTCGCGCAGCTGCCGCGAGCGCGGATCGATGAACACCAGCGCCTTGGCGCGAATGCTCAGCGGGTTCTTTTCGGCATCGGGGAAAGCCAGCAGCGGCTGGCGCAGGTCATCGTGCATGGGATTGTTCCTGAAACGTCGAGGCCGCCGGGGCTTCCATGGGCGCGGCGGCCTCGATTGAAGAAAGAACTCAGGCGCTGTGTCGCGCCAGCCGGTCGATCCGCGCCTGCAGCCGGTAGAGCCAGGCGAAACCCTGCTCCCAGCGGGTGTAGCCGGACTTCACGTTGATATGCCCCGCGCCGACTAGGATGCTCGCCTCGGACTCCCACCCACGCGCCAGCTCCAGCGCGCGGGCGGCGGTGGCGGCCGGGTCGTCGTCGGAGCCGATAAGCTGGCTGGGAAACGGCAGCGGCCGCGTGGGAATCGGCGCGAAGTTGTGCAGCGCTTCCGGGCAACCGGGGCGCTCGACGTCCGCCGGCGCCACCAGCAGCGCACCACGCACGCGGCGCAGCAGGGCGGGCGAGGCCTGCTCGGCCCAGTGCGCGACGGTGACGCAACCCAGGCTGTGGGCGATCAGCATCACCGGCCTGCGCTCGGCGGCGATTTCGCGCTCCAGCGCCGCCACCCAGTCCTCACGTTGCGGCCGCTCCCAGTCGGCCTGCTCGACCCGCGCGCTGTTCGGCAGGCTGCGCTGCCAATGGCTTTGCCAATGCTCGTCCGAGGAGCCCTGCCAGCCGGGCACGATGAGGTAGCGGATCGATTCGTTGCGCATGTTCGCCTCCAATGTTCTGGCGGCAGTGTAGGCAGCCTGAATCGAGCAATGAAGGAATAAAAGATTATGTTCTTATTCTACAAATTCACTTTGCAGCGACATTACATGCGCTCTAAAGGTTATATAAAAATACTAAAACGGTATTTTTAAGAATAAAAATACCTCCTTATATTCGCCTCCACGCCATTGCCATCGCATGGCGCCCAGCGAAGGAAAGACCCATGAGCGCAACCATAAGAAGCGTCGATGGCCAGGACGAGCAAACCATCCTGCGCGAAATCCAGAGTGCTCTGCGCGACCTGCGTTTCGGCTCGGTGGAAATCACCGTCCACAACGCCCAGGTCGTGCAGATCGAACGCAAGGAAAAATTCCGCCTGCAGCCGTCCTCCGGCAAGCCGGCCTGAATTCACCCCGACCGGACCGCCGGAGGCATGAGCATGAAAACGATTAGAAGAAGCATGTCCCCGCACGGCTATCGCCGCTGTTGCTGGCGAATGCGCTGAACCCCCGATCGAACCGCACCAGCCAACACTGAAGAATTCATCCGCGCGCCAGGAACGGCGCGCTTCGGAGCGCACCATGTCGACCAAATCCATCCGTTCGTTCAGCCTGGCGCTGATCGCTGGCGCCCTGTTCAGCGCGCAGTCCTTCGCCGCCACCGAACTGCTCAACGTCTCCTACGACCCCACCCGCGAGCTGTACGTCGAGTACAACGCCGCCTTCGCCAAGCACTGGAAGGCCGAGACCGGCGAAGACGTGGTCATCAAGCAATCCCACGGCGGTTCGGGCAAACAGGCTCGCGCGGTGATCGACGGCCTGCAGGCTGACGTGGTGACCCTGGCGCTGTCCGGCGACATCGACGCGCTGAACCTGCTCAAGCCGCTGATCGACCCCAACTGGCAGGCGCGCCTGCCGCAGAACAGCACGCCGTACACCTCGACCATCGTGTTCCTGGTGCGCAAGGGCAACCCGAAACACATCAAGGACTGGGACGACCTGGTGAAGAGCGGCGTCGAGGTGATCACCCCGAACCCGAAAACCTCCGGCGGCGCGCGCTGGAACTTCCTCGCCGCCTGGGCCTACGCGAAGAAAAAGTACGGCAGCGATGACAAGGCCCTGGAGTTCGTCACCGAGCTCTACCGCCACGCCCCGGTGCTCGATACCGGCGCCCGCGGCGCGACCATCAGCTTCGTCCAGCGCCAGCTCGGCGACGTGCTGCTGGCTTGGGAGAACGAGGCCTACCTGTCGCTCGCCGAGGAAGGCGGCGACCAGCTGGAAATCGTCACCCCGTCGCTGTCGATCCTCGCCGAGCCGCCGGTTTCGGTGGTCGACGCCAACGTCGATCGCAAGGGCACCCGCAAGGTCGCCGACGCCTACCTGCAATACCTCTACAGCGAGGAAGGCCAGCGCATCGCGGCGAAGAACTTCTACCGTCCCCGCGATGCCAAGGTCGCGGCCGAGTTCAAGGACAAGTTCGCCCAGCTCGAACTGGTGACCATCGACAAGGAGTTCGGCGGCTGGAAGCAGGCTCAGCCCAGGTTCTTCGACGATGGCGGCGTGTTCGACGACATCTTCAAGAAGATCAATCAGTAACACCGCTACCTCGCGTACCGCGTGCCGCTCCCTCGGGAAGCGGCACCGGCGCTTCCGACCAGGCTTAGATACCTTACCCAAGGACGCCACATGTCCCACCGAACCTCCCCGGTCATACCCGGCTTCGGGCTGACGCTGGGTTACACCATCAGCTACCTCGCGCTGATCGTTCTGATCCCCCTCGGCGCCATGCTGATCTATTCCCTGCAGATGAGCGCCGAACAATGGTGGTCGCTGATCAGCAGCCGCCAGGTGCTGTTCTCGCTCAAGCTGTCGTTCGGCACCGCGCTGTTCGCCGCCCTGCTCAACGGCGTGCTCGGCACGGTGCTGGCCTGGGTGCTGGTGCGCTACCGCTTTCCCGGCCGGCGCATCATCGATGCGATGGTCGACATGCCCTTCGCCCTGCCGACCGCGGTGGCCGGCATCGCGCTGACGTCGCTGTACGCGCCCAACGGACTGATCGGCTCGCTGTTCCCCTTCAAGATCGCCTACACCCCGCTGGGCATCACCCTGGCGCTGGTGTTCGTCACCCTGCCGTTCGTGGTGCGCACGCTGCAGCCGGTGCTGGCCGACATTCCCAAGGAAATCGAGGAAGCGGCGACCTGCCTGGGCGCGCGTCCCTTGCAGGTGTTCCGCCACGTGCTGCTGCCGAGCCTGCTGCCGGCCTGGGTCACCGGCTTCGCCCTGGCCTTCGCCCGCGGCGTCGGCGAGTACGGCTCGGTGGTGTTCATCGCCGGCAACATCCCGCTGAAGACCGAGATCCTGCCGCTGCTGATCGTCTCCAAGCTCGACCAGTACGACTACAAGGGCGCCACCGGGATCGGTGTGCTGATGCTGGCGGTGTCGTTCGTGCTGCTGCTGTTGATCAACCTGCTGCAGCGTCGCCTGCAGCCGCAGAACTGAGGAGCGCGGGATGAGCACCGCAAGCGCAACCCTGACCAAGGACAGCGCCGTGCGCGCCAGCGTGCAGCGCACGCCCGCCGCGCTGATCCTGATCGGCCTGGCCTGGATCATCTTCGCGGTGGTCCTGCTGCTGCCGCTGTACATCGTCGTCACCCAGGGCCTGCAACGCGGGCTGGACGTGTTCTGGAACGCGATCAGCGAACCGGACGCCATCTCCGCCCTCAAGCTGACCCTGCTGGCCACCGCCATATCGGTGCCGTTGAACCTGGTGTTCGGCGTCGCCGCGGCCTGGTGCGTGACCAAGTTCGAGTTCCGCGGCAAGAGCCTGCTGATCACCCTGATCGACATGCCGTTCTCGGTTTCGCCGGTGGTCGCCGGCCTGATCTACGTGCTGCTGTTCGGTTCGCAGGGCGTCGTCGCCCCGTTCCTCCAGGCGCATGACCTGCAGATCGTCTACGCGGTGCCGGGGATCGTCCTGGCGACCATCTTCGTCACCTTTCCCTTCGTCGCCCGCGAGCTGATTCCGCTGATGGAAGAACAGGGCACCACCGAGGAAGAGGCCGCGCGGCTGCTCGGTGCGAACGGCTGGCAGATGTTCTGGCACGTCACCCTGCCCAACGTGAAATGGGCGCTGATCTATGGCGTGGTACTCTGCACGGCCCGGGCGATGGGCGAATTCGGCGCGGTATCGGTGGTCTCCGGGCACATCCGCGGGATGACCAACACGCTGCCGCTGCACATCGAGATTCTCTACAACGAATACAACATCGTCGCCGCGTTCAGCGTGGCGATCCTGTTGCTGGCGATGGCCCTGGTGATCCTCCTGCTGCGGCAGTGGAGCGAATCGCGGCTGAGCCGCAGCCTGGTGCGCGACGACGAATGATCGCGCGCCAGATACCGAACGAAACTACCGGCGCCACGCGCCGTCACCCGGCCAACGCCGTGGCACAGCAAACGAGGCTGACATGAGCATCGAGATTCGTGGCATCAACAAACACTTCGGCAACTTCCAGGCGTTGAAGAACATCGACCTGCACATCCGCAGCGGCGAACTGGTCGCCCTGCTCGGCCCGTCCGGCTGCGGCAAGACCTCGCTGCTGCGCATCATCGCCGGCCTGGAAACCCCGGACACCGGCAGCATCGTGTTCCATGGCGAGGACGTTTCCAGCCATGACGTGCGCGACCGCAACGTCGGCTTCGTCTTCCAGCACTACGCCCTGTTCCGCCACATGACGGTGTTCGACAACGTCGCCTTCGGCCTGCGCATGAAGCCGAAGAAGCAGCGCCCGAGCGAAAGCGTGATCGCCAGCAAGGTCCACGAACTGCTCAACCTGGTGCAGCTCGACTGGCTCGCCGACCGCTACCCGGAGCAACTCTCCGGCGGCCAGCGCCAGCGCATCGCCCTGGCCCGCGCGCTGGCCGTGGAGCCGAAGATCCTGCTGCTCGACGAACCCTTCGGCGCGCTCGACGCCAAGGTGCGCAAGGAGCTGCGCCGCTGGCTCGCGCGCCTGCACGAGGAAGTCCACCTGACCTCGGTGTTCGTCACCCACGACCAGGAAGAAGCGATGGAAGTCGCCGACCGCATCGTGGTGATGAACAAGGGCGTGATCGAGCAGATCGGCACCCCGGCGGAGGTCTATGAGAAACCCGCCAGCGAGTTCGTCTACCACTTCCTCGGCGACTCCAACCGCCTGCAACTGGCCGAGGACAACCACCTGCTGTTCCGCCCGCACGAGGTCTCGCTGTCGCGCTCGGCCGCGGACGAATACCGCGCCGCGCAGGTCCGCGACATCCGCCCGCTGGGCGCGATCACCCGCGTGACCCTGCAGGTCGACGGCCAGGACGAACTGATCGAGGCGGAAGTCGCCAAGGATCACGGCAGCCTCGCCGGCCTGGTCCGCGGCGAAACCCTGTACTTCAAGCCGAAGGCGATTCTCACGCCGTCCAGCGCCGTGCAGCACGTCTGACCGCCCCGCCGCCGCGCGCCAGACGGGCGCGCGGCCTTCCGGCCAAACCGCGCCGGCCCTCCCAGGCTCATTCCGCCGCGATTGCGCACGCAATGGCGTCGAGTTCGACGCGTTCGATCGTAAAAATCACACTTTCGAGCAATCCGAAAACTCCGTTTCGGCGTTAGGCTATGCACCGACTGCCCAGAGAGGCAGCGCTGGCTCACAACAATAAGATCAGGAGCTTTCCGGAAATGAATCCCAAGCCATTCCTCGTACTGCTGTGCACCCTCCTCGCCGGGCTGACGACCGCCGCCGCGCCCGCCGCACAGGCCGAGCTGTCGGTTCTCGAGCAGGTGCAGATCTACGCCTCACGCGCCACCTCGAGCCTCATCCTGCTGCGCGGGGAAGGCTTCCAGGACATGTACCGCGAACGCCTCGAACAGGACATCAAGGCCCTCGATGCCGCCATGCGCCGCGTGCCGGAGCCCAGCAGCGCGCTGCTCGCCGAACAGCGCGACCTGGTGGCCGAACTGCGCCGTGGCGTGGCCTTCGGCCCCAGGGAGGACGCCATGCCCTGGGGTTATCCGCTGGAGCTGAACAAGCGCCTGCGCGACTTCCTCACCGCCGCCCGCGCGATGCCCGGCGCGCCGCACACCGAAGTCGCCGCCAAGGTGGAGTACCTCGGCGTGCAGTACCTCAACCGCGCCTACCTCGGCGCCTTCGAGATCGCCCGCGAACAGCCGGAAAACTACCTCGGCCAGGACGAACGCCAACTGGTGCCGTCCATCGACGCGGAGATACAGACCTTCGCCGCCCGCGACCCCGCCGCCCTGGCCCGCCTGCAGACACGCTGGAAGTTCCTCCGCGCCGCGTTGCTGGACCTCAACAGCCAGAGCAACTCGCTGATCAGCGTGTCCGGTCGTCCCTACGCGCCCACCGTGGTCGACCGCAACACCCGCACCCTCAGCGACCAGTGGATGAGCATGAACTGACCCACCGGCACGGTACGTAGGGTGCGCCATGCGCACCGAAAACTCCTGCGCCAAACCTCGACCCGCATCGCCACCCAGGGTGCGCGCGGCGCACCCTACGGAGCGTGCCGCGCTTATGCTCAACCCTCCAGACGCATCCCCGCGGGCGGCGCGCTGCGCTTGGTCGGGATGGATAACCATGAATTGAACCGCCGCCGCATTCCGAATGGGTGCGCCATGCGCACCGGAATCATCCGCCGCGCCTTCGCCAAACCCTGAAACCACATCGCCACCCACGGTGCGCGCGGCGCACCCTATGGGCGTGTCGTGCTTATACCCACTCGTCCAAGCACATTCCGTAGGGTGCGCCATGCGCACCGAAAACATCCGCCACGTCTGCGCCAAACCCTGAAACCGTATCGCCACCCACGGTGCGCGCGGCGCACCCTACGGGGGCGTGCCGCGCTTACGCCCATCCTTCCAGGCGCATCCCGGCGCGCACCAGGCGCTGCTCTTCCTGCTCGATCTCGCGCAGGTTGTCGCGAATGCTCTGGATATGGTCGCGCGCCGCGCGCTGCGCCTGATCGGGCAGGCGGCCGATCACCGCCTGGTAGAGGCGCGCGTGCTGGCGGTCGATCTGGCGCTTCTGCAACGGCCGGTGGTAGAGGTTGTTCACCGAGGCGTAGACCGTGCTGAGCATCAGGTCGGTGAGCGATTGCAGCGTGTGCACCAGCACCGGATTGTGCGACGCCTCGCAGATCGCCAGGTGGAAGGCGTGGTCGAGCCGCGCATGTTCCCTCGGGTCGGTGCCCTGGCCCTCGTGGGCCGCGAGCATTTCCTCGTAGCGCCGGCCGAGCAGGACGAAATCCGCATCGGTGCCCCGCAGCGCCGCCAGCCGCGCAGACTCCGCCTCCAGCAGCACGCGCACTTCCAGCAGGTCGTAGAGCGTGCGCGGCTGCGAGCTGAACAGGTGCATCAGCGGCGTGGCATCGCGCTTGCCGGACAACGACGCGACGAACGAGCCGCGGCCCTGGGCGGTCTCGATGATGCCGTGGCCGCGCAGCACGCGCAGGCCCTCGCGCAGCGCCGAACGCGACACGCCGAGCTTGTCGCACAGGCGCCGCTCCGACGGCAGCGCCTGGCCGACCTTGAGCACGCCGTCGACGATCAGGCGTTCGATGCGCTCGGCGACCCGGTCGGCGACCTGGCCACGTTCGCTGGGCGTTTCCGTAAGCATCCTTCACCTCGTCGTACTGGTAGGACCAGGTAAAACCCGCCAGTCATGTATGAACGGCCGGTTACCTCTGGCTGCCATTTTGCCTGGCTTGCAGCGATCTGTACGCCCGGCGCTCCCGCAAAAACTGGTAGGACCAGTGCTGCCGGCGATGGACGCGCGCGCGAACGCCGGCGCACCATGCGACGCATAAGCGCCTACCCCGACCGGGCGGCGCGGGACAACAACGACAATAGAGCTGACCGAGCCTGATATGAACATCCTCTACGACGAGCGTGTCGACGGCGCGTTACCGAAGGTCGACAAGCAGGCGCTACTCACCGAGCTGCGCCGGCATTTGCCCGACCTGGACATCCTGCACAGCGCCGAAGACCTCAAGCCCTACGAGTGCGACGGCCTCTCCGCCTACCGCACCACGCCGATGCTGGTGGTGCTGCCACGCCAGATCGAGCAGGTCGAAACCCTGCTCAAGCTGTGCCACCGGCTCAAGGTTCCGGTGGTCGCGCGCGGCGCCGGCACCGGCCTTTCCGGCGGCGCGCTGCCGCTGGAGCAGGGCATCCTGCTGGTGATGGCGCGCTTCAACCGCATCCTCGAGATCGATCCCGCCGGGCGCTGCGCCCGCGTGCAGCCCGGCGTGCGCAACCTGGCAATATCCCAGGCCGCCGCGCCCCACGACCTCTACTACGCGCCGGACCCGTCCTCGCAGATCGCCTGCTCCATCGGCGGCAACGTCGCCGAGAACGCCGGCGGCGTGCACTGCCTGAAGTACGGCTTGACCGTGCACAACCTGCTCAGCGTGGAAATCGTCACCATCGAGGGCGAGCGCATGACGCTCGGCTCGGACGCCCTGGACAGCCCGGGCTTCGACCTGCTGGCGCTGTTCACCGGCTCCGAGGGCATGCTCGGCGTGGTGGTGGAAGTCACCGTCAAGCTGCTGCCCAAACCGCAGGTGGCCAAGGTGCTGCTGGCCAGCTTCGCCTCGGTGGAAGCCGCCGGGCGCGCGGTTGGCGACATCATCGCCGAGGGCATCATCCCCGGCGGGCTGGAGATGATGGACAACCTGGCGATCCGCGCCGCCGAGGACTTCATCCAAGCCGGCTACCCGGTGGACGCCGAGGCGATCCTGCTCTGCGAACTGGACGGCGTCGAAGCCGACGTGCACGCCGACTGCGACCGCGTGCGTGCGGTGCTGGAAAGGGCCGGCGCCAGCGAAGTGCGCCTGGCCCGCGACGAGGCCGAGCGCGTGCGCTTCTGGGCCGGTCGCAAGAACGCCTTCCCGGCGGTGGGGCGGCTGTCGCCGGACTACTACTGCATGGACGGCACCATCCCGCGGCGCGAGCTGCCCGGCGTGCTGCAGCGCATCGGCGAGCTGTCCGCCGAATTCGACCTGCGCGTGGCCAACGTCTTCCATGCCGGCGACGGCAACATGCATCCGCTGATCCTCTTCGATGCCAACCAGCCCGGCGAGCTGGAGCGCGCCGAGGAGCTCGGCGGCAAGATCCTCGAACTCTGCGTGGCGGTGGGCGGCAGCATCACCGGCGAACACGGCGTCGGGCGCGAGAAGATCAATCAGATGTGCTCGCAGTTCAGCGGTGACGAACTGACCCTGTTCCATGCGGTGAAGGCGGCCTTCGACCCCGAGCGCCTGCTCAACCCCGGCAAGAACATCCCGACCCTGCACCGCTGCGCCGAATTCGGCGCCATGCACATCCATGCCGGGCAGTTGCCCTTCCCCGAACTGGAGCGTTTCTGATGAGCGTCGAAATACGCGCAACCGGCAGCCGCGACGCCGACATCAGCGAACGCCTGCTCGCCGACGTCCAGCAGGCGCTGGCATCCAACACCCCGCTGGCGATCCACGGCGGCAACAGCAAAGCGTTTCTCGGACGTCCGGTTCAGGGCACGGCGCTGAGCACCGCCGAGCACCGCGGCATCGTCAACTACGACCCCACCGAGCTGGTCATCAGCGTGCGCAGCGGCACCCCGCTCGTCGAGCTGTGCGCCGCCCTGGAAGCCGCCGGGCAGATGCTGCCCTTCGAGCCGCCCGCGTTCGGCGCCGCGGCCACCGTCGGCGGTACCGTGCTCGCCGGCTTGTCCGGCCCACGGCGGCCATGGGCCGGTTCGGCACGCGACTACGTGCTCGGCGCGCGGGTCATCACCGGCCTCGGCAAGCACCTGCGCTTCGGCGGCGAGGTAATGAAGAACGTCGCCGGCTACGACCTGTCGCGCCTGATGGCCGGCAGCTTCGGCTGCCTCGGGCTGGTCACCGAAGTCTCGCTCAAGGTGCTGCCCAAACCGCGCCTGTGCACCAGCCTGCGGCTGCAGATGGACACCCGCAGCGCGCTGGCGCGGCTCTCCGAATGGGGCCAGCAGCCGATCCCGATCAGCGCCGCCAGCCATGACGGGCAAGCGCTGCACCTGCGCCTGGAGGGCGGGGAAGGTTCGGTGAAGGCGGCCTGCGACCGCCTCGGTGGCGACCCGCTAGATGCCGGTTACTGGGAAGGGCTGCGCGAACATCGGCTGGACTTCTTCGCCGATGGGCGCCCGCTGTGGAGGCTGTCGCTGCCGAACAACGTTGGCGAGCTGGCGCTGCCCGGTGAACAACTGATCGACTGGGGCGGTGCGCAGCGCTGGCTGAAGTCCGACGCCGACGAGGCGCACATCCGCGCCATCGTCGGCGAGGCCGGCGGCCACGCCACCTGCTACAGCGCCGGGCACACCGACACGCCCTTCCAGCCGCTGGCCGCGCCCCTGATGCGCTATCACCGCCAGCTCAAGGCTCAGCTCGATCCGCAGGGAATCTTCAATCCCGGGCGGATGTATTCCGAGGTCTAACGCGTGCAAACCAATCTCTGCGATCAAGCCAAACGCCTGGAACAGGCCGCCGAAGCCGAGCGCGTGCTGCGCAGCTGCGTGCACTGCGGCTTCTGCAACGCCACCTGCCCGACCTACCAGTTGCTCGGCGACGAGCTGGACGGCCCGCGCGGGCGCATCTACCTGATCAAGCAGTTCCTCGAAACCGACGTGGTGACCGAGAAGACCCAGCTGCACCTGGACCGCTGCCTGACCTGCCGCAACTGCGAAACCACCTGCCCGTCCGGCGTCGAGTACCACAAGCTGCTGGACATCGGCCGCGCCGCGGTCGAGGCACGGGTGCCGCGCTCGCCGGGCGAACGCGCGCTGCGCGCCGGGTTGCGCGCGGTGGTGCCGCACGCCGGGCTGTTCAAGGCACTGATCCGCACCGGCCAGGCGTTCCGTCCGCTGTTGCCGGAAGCGCTCGAGAACAAGCTGCCGCGCCACGCGCGCCCGGCCAAGGCACGCCCGCTGGCGCGCCATGCGCGGCGCGTGCTGATGCTCGAAGGCTGCGTGCAGCCGGGGCTTTCGCCGAACACCAACGCCGCCACCGCGCGGGTGCTCGACCGCCTGGGCCTGAGCGTCGAGCCGGCCCGCGAGGCGGGCTGCTGCGGCGCGGTGGACTATCACCTGAACGCCCAGGAGAAGGGCCTGGAGCGCGCCCGACGCAACATCGACGCCTGGTGGCCGGCGATCGAAGCGGGCGCCGAGGCGATCCTGCAGACCGCCAGCGGCTGCGGCGCCTTCGTCAAGGAATACGGCCACCTGCTGCGTGACGATCCGGCCTATGCGGCGAAGGCCGCGCGGGTCAGCGAACTGGCCAAGGACCTGGTGGAAGTGCTGCGCGAGGAACCGCTGGAGAAGCTCGGCATCCACGCCGACCGGCGCCTGGCGTTCCATTGCCCGTGCACCCTGCAGCATGCGCAGAAGCTTGGCGGCGCGGTGGAAGGCGTGCTGTCGCGGCTCGGCTTCCACCTCACCGCGGTGCCCGACGGCCACCTCTGCTGCGGCTCGGCCGGCACCTACTCGATCACCCAGCCGGAGCTGTCCAGGCAACTGCGCGACAACAAGCTCAACGCCCTGGAGAGCGGCAACCCGGAAGTCATCGTCACCGCCAACATCGGCTGCCAGACCCACCTCGACGGCGCCGGCCGCACGCCGGTGCGGCACTGGATCGAGCTGGTCGAGGAGGCACTGCACTAGCGCCGCATGAGGTGCGCATGGCGCACCCTACGGACGAGGCCCCGCGCGGGCGGTCGTAGGGTGCGCTGCGCGCACCGGCAGGCATCGCCCGTTACGCACCTGCAGGCTGGATGACGCTCTTTCATCCACCGCTACACCGCCAGGTGGATCGATGAAGCGCGATCCACCCTACGCACTAGCGCAGCACGGGGTGCGCATCGCACACCCTACGGACGAGGCCACCGCGCCGGCGAGCGGGTCGTAGGGTGCGCCGCGCGCACCGGGCATTCCATCAGAGGCTGTGCGGCCGCTCCCAGTAGCCGGGCTGGTTGTACTGCTCGCGGAGAAAGTCGATGAAGCAGCGCACCTTCGCCGGCAGGTAGCGTTGCTGCGGGTAGACCGCCTGGATGTCGTAGTCCGGCAGGGCGAATTCGTCGAGCACGGTGACCAGTTCGCCGCGCTGCAATTCGGAATGGATCTCCCAGGTCGAGCGCCAGCCGATGCCCAGGCCCTGGCGAATCCAGGCGAACAGCAGCTCGCCGTCGTTACAGGCGAGGTTGCCGGCGACCTTCACCGCCACCTGGCGACCGTCGCGCAGGAAGGTCCAGCCGCGGTGCTGGCCGCCCTTGAGGTTGAACGCCAGGCAATTGTGCCGGGCCAGGTCCTCGAGGGTTTCCGGCCGGCCGTGCTCGGCGAAGTAGCCGGGCGTGCCGCACACCACGCGGCGGTTGGGGAACAGCTTGATCGCCACGTAGTTGGGGTCGGTGACCGCGCCGATGCGAAGGCTCATGTCGTAGTTCTCGCCGATCAGGTCGATCACGCTGTCGGTGAAATCGAAGGACAGCTTGAGCTCCGGAAACAGCTTCTGGAACGCCAGCACATGGGGCGCGACGTGCAAACGGCCGAACGACGCCGGCGCGGACACCACCAGGTGGCCGCTGACCGACGACGAACTGCTGCTGATGCTCGCCTCCACTTCGTCGAACTCGCGAAGCAGGTGGCGGGCGCGCTCCAACAGTTGCTCGCCGGGCTCGGTGAGGGTCAGCCCGCGGGTCGAGCGGTGCATCAGCTTCACCCCCAGGCGCCGCTCCAGGGCGTCCAGCCGGCGGCCGAGGATCGCCGGCGTGACGCCCTCGCTGAGCGCGGTCGCGGCGAAACTGCCGCGCTGGGCGACCTGAACGAAGCTGTGTAATTCGGTGTAGCGGCTCATTCGATACTCCCAATATCGATAGAAACCCTTTTCCGGGCATTTTCCCCGCCCAAGGCCTGATCCATCGTCGCATCCATCAATAAAAATATCGACTCGCAGGTCGAAGGAGCGATGACGAGGCCCGACGCCGTCGGGCGCGAGCACGGCGGCATTGCCCACTATCGACGCGGCACGTCGAAGGCGTCCTGCACATGGCGATAGCTAAGACGGCGCCCCTCCGACGACACCGGGTTGCGCAGTGGCGGCCAGCACCGATACCCTCATGGTTCACCCGCGATGGCGTCCTGAAATCCATGCAGCCTCTCCGAGCGCTCTGGAATGCCCCTCCTGCCGAACTTGTGATATCCCTGACCCAGGGTAAGTCGATACTTCCGGTATCGACAGAAAACAGTTTTTAGCTGTTCATCCTCGTCGCCCGCTGAGCCATCCTTCGTCCATCACCCACCCGGCGGATCATTTCTACGAGCGCGCTCGGGAAAAAGTCGGCGGGGTGTGGTCTGAAGAAACCGATCCCCACGCCGCGGCCGGGGTTAGCGATGATCCTGTCCGCGTTGCCACTGCCCAACAAGAACGAGGCCCCACATGCTCAGCAAAGCCGTACTCAGCCAGACCGAAGTCAGCCGCATCCTCAGCGCGGCCCGTAACGAAGCGCAGCAGAACGGCTGGGCCGTGACCATCGCCGTGGTCGACGACGGCGGCCACCTGCTGGCGCTGGAACGCCTCGACGGCGCGCCGGCGAACAGCGCCTACATCGCCCCGGAAAAGGCCCGCAGCTCGGCCCTTTCGCGCAAGGAAACCAAGGCGCTGGAAGACATGGTCAACGGCGGCCGCACCGCCTTCGTCACCGCCCCGCTGATGACCTCGCTGGAAGGCGGCGTGCCGGTGCTGGTGGAAGGCCAGGTGGTCGGCGCGGTCGGCGTGTCCGGGGTCAAGGCCGACCAGGATGCGCAGGTCGCCAAGGCCGGCATCGCCGCCCTCTGAGCCCCGCCGATCGGCTGCGCGTCGGCCAGCGTAGAGCACCTGCCCCGCAGGCCGCGCGATAGAGACGAACAGGCTGCAATCGTTACCCGAACAAGAGAGAGACCGAACATGACCGAACGCGTAACCCTCAATCGCCTGCAGGTCGCCGCCAACCTGCAACGCTTCGTCGACGACGAAGTTCTGCCCGGCAGCGGTATCGACAGCGCCGCCTTCTGGGCCGGCTTCGATGCCCTGGTCCATGACCTCGCGCCGAAGAACCGTGCGCTGCTCGCCGAACGCGACCGCCTGCAGCTGGAGCTGGACACCTGGCACAAGGCCAACCCCGGCCCGGTGAGCGATCTGCCGGCCTACCGCGCCTTCCTCGAATCCATCGGCTACCTGCTGCCGCAGCCGGCCAGCGTCGCCGCGCGCACCGCCAACGTCGACCGCGAGATCGCCGAGCAGGCCGGCCCGCAGCTGGTGGTGCCGGTGATGAACGCGCGCTATGCGCTGAACGCCGCCAATGCCCGCTGGGGCTCGCTGTACGACGCGCTCTACGGCACCGACGCGATCAGCGAGGACGGCGGCGCCAGCAAGGGCCCGGGCTACAACGAAGTGCGCGGCGCCAAGGTGATCGCCTTCGCGCGGGCCTTCCTCGACCAGGCCGCGCCGCTGGCCAAGGGTTCCCATGCCGACGCGCAACGCTACCAGGTGGTTGGCGGCCAGTTGCAGGTCGCACTGAAGGACGGCAGCACCAGCGGCCTGGCGCAGCCCGAGAAGTTCATCGGTCACCAGGGCGACGCCGACCAGCCGGTCGCCCTGCTGCTGAAGAACAACGGCCTGCACTTCGAGATCCAGATCGACGCCTCCAGCCCCATCGGCCGCACCGACGCCGCCGGGGTCAAGGACGTGCTGATGGAGGCCGCGCTGACCACCATCATGGACTGCGAGGACTCCATCGCCGCGGTCGACGCCGACGACAAGGTGGTGGTCTACCGCAACTGGCTGGGCCTGATGAAGGGCGACCTGGTCGAGGAACTGGACAAGGGCGGCAAGCGCGTCACCCGCCGCCTCAACCCCGACCGCGAGTACACCGCCGCCGACGGTTCCAGCCTGACCCTGCATGGCCGCTCGCTGCTGTTCATCCGCAACGTCGGCCACCTGATGACCAACCCCGCGGTCCTTGACGGCGAGGGCAACGAGGTGCCGGAAGGCATCCTCGACGGCGTGTTCACCAGCCTGATCGCGCTGCACGACCTCCAGCGCCGCGGCAACTCGCGCAGCGGCAGCGTCTACATCGTCAAGCCGAAGATGCACGGCCCGGCCGAAGTGGCCTTCGCCAACGAGCTGTTCGGCCGCGTCGAGGACCTCCTCGGCCTGCCGCGCCACACCCTGAAGATGGGCATCATGGACGAGGAGCGGCGCACCAGCGTCAACCTCAAGGCCTGCATCGCCGAGGCGGGCGACCGCGTGGCGTTCATCAACACCGGCTTCCTCGACCGCACCGGCGACGAGATGCACACCGCCATGGAAGCCGGCGCGATGCTGCGCAAGGGCGACATGAAAGGCAGCGCCTGGATTCAGGCCTACGAGCGCAACAACGTGCTGGTCGGGCTGTCCTGCGGCCTGCGCGGTCGCGCGCAGATCGGCAAGGGCATGTGGGCGATGCCGGACCTGATGGCAGCCATGCTGGAACAGAAGATCGGCCATCCGAAATCCGGCGCCAACACCGCCTGGGTGCCGTCGCCGACCGCCGCCACCCTGCACGCGCTGCACTACCACCAGGTGGACGTACAGGCCGTGCAGCAGGAGCTGGAGAAGATCGACCTCGCCAGCCAGCGCGACGACCTGCTCGCCGGCCTGCTCAGCGTGCCGGTGGCCGCCGAGCGCAACTGGAGCGCCGCGGACATCCAGCAGGAGCTGGACAACAACTGCCAGGGCATCCTCGGCTACGTGGTGCGCTGGGTCGAACAGGGCGTCGGCTGCTCCAAGGTGCCGGACATCCATGACGTCGGCCTGATGGAAGACCGCGCCACGCTGCGCATCTCCAGCCAGCACATCGCCAACTGGCTGCACCACGGGGTGGTTGGCGAAGCGCAGGTGCGCGAAACGCTGGAGCGCATGGCCAAGGTGGTCGACGGGCAGAACGCCGGCGATCCGCTGTACACGCCGATGGCCGCCGACTTCGGCAAGTCCTTCGCCTTCCGCGCCGCCTGTGACCTGGTGTTCAAGGGCCGCGAGCAACCCAGCGGCTACACCGAGCCGCTGCTGCACCAGTGGCGCCTGGCGTTCAAGAAAGGCTGATACGAAGGCGTAACCGCCGGGCGGTCGCGACGCGAACCGCCCGGCGCCAACGAGGCCCCGAGCATGCCCCGCATGCCGGGGCTTGTTCTTGTCCGCCAATCGGCGGGCGCACCGACGCCCCGCTTGGCGGATCGGGCGTTCTGCGATAGGTTGCCGACGCAAACCGTGAGCGTCGCCTGAGGTAGATATGAAGAAGTGGCAATGTGTTGTGTGTGGGCTGATCTACGACGAAGCCGAGGGCTGGCCGGATGACGGCATCGCAGCCGGCACGCTCTGGCAGGACGTCCCCGAAGACTGGCTGTGCCCCGATTGCGGCGTCGGCAAGAGCGACTTCGAGATGATCGAAATCGCCTGATCCGCGCCCGAAACCCCACGGCGGCCCCCAACGGCCGCCGTTTTTTTGTCCGTCGCAGGCGCGGCGGGCCGCGGCGAATTGGCGAACGCGGCGCTTTGCGCTACGGTCGTCGGCCCGCCCCATCCTCGACGGAGAGAATCATGAGTGCACCCCTGGTGATCATCGGCACCGGCCTGGCCGGCTACAACCTCGCCAGGGAGTGGCGCAAGCTGGATAGCGAAACCCCGCTGCTGCTGATCAGCGCCGATGACGGCCGCTCCTACTCCAAGCCAATGCTCTCCACCGGCTTCGGTAAGGACAAGGATGCCGATGCGCTGGTGATGGCCGAGCCCGGCGCCATGGCCGATCAGCTCAAGGCCGAGGTGCGCACGCACACCCGCGTCACCGGCATCGACCCCGGACACAAGCGCCTGTGGATCGGCGAAGAAGCCGTCCCGTACCGTGACCTGGTGCTCGCCTGGGGTGCCGAAACGTTGCGCGTGCCGGTGGCCGGCGACGCCCAGGAAGCGATCTTCCCGATCAACGACCTGGAAGACTACGCGCGCTTCCGCAGCGCCGCGGCCGGCAAACGCCGCGTGCTGATCCTCGGCGCCGGGCTGATCGGCTGCGAGTTCGCCAACGACCTCAGCCTCGGCGGTTTCCAGGTGAGCCTGGTGGCGCCCTGCGAGCAGGTGATGCCGGCGCTCCTGCACCCGGCCGCCGCCCGCGCGGTGCAATCCGGACTGGAAGGCCTGGGGGTGAACTTCCACCTCGGCCCGACCCTGGCCAGTCTCGACCGCGCCGGCGACGGCCTCGACGCACACCTATCCGACGGCTCGCGGATCGCCTGCGACCTGGTGGTCTCCGCCATCGGCCTGCGCCCGCGCACCGACCTCGCCGCTGCCGCCGGGCTGCAGATCAACCGCGGCGTGATGGTCGACCGCCAGCTGCGGACCTCCCACGCGAACATCTACGCACTGGGCGACTGCGCCGAAGTCGACGGCCTCAACCTGCTCTACGTGATGCCGCTGATGAGCTGCGCCCGTGCGCTGGCGCAGACGCTGAACGGCACGCCGACCGCGGTGAGCTACGGCCCGATGCCGGTGACGGTGAAGACGCCGGTGTGCCCGCTGGTGGTCTCGCCGCCGCCGCGCGGCAGCCAGGGCGAATGGCAGGTCGAAGGCAGCGGCGCGGACATCAAGGCACTGTGCCTGGGCTCCGGGGGCGAGCTGCTCGGCTATGCCCTGACCGGCAGCGCGGTGCAGGAGAAACTGGCGCTGAATCGACAGCTGCCGGCGCTTCTGGCGTAAATGCCGCCCGTTCTGTCGCAAAAAGCCTCGAGTTACCGTCGCCAGTCTTGAGCCGCGACTGGCGCGGGCTCCGGAGGCATGCCATCCTCCGTGGGGTCTGCCGCAGCGCAGAGCTGTTGCGGCGCCTAGGGCGCTGTTCGGGAAGAACAGCACGGACACAACAACAATAACCGTCAAAGAGGCATCTATGCGCAAACCGGAACTCGCCGCCGCCATCGCCGAGAAGGCAGACCTGACCAGAGATCAGGCCAATCGCGTACTCAACGCCGTTCTCGATGAAATCACCACCGCACTGAACAAGAAGGACAGCGTGACGCTGGTCGGATTCGGCACCTTCGTGCAACGCCACCGTGGAGCCCGCACCGGGAAGAATCCGCAGACCGGAGAGCCGGTGAAGATCAAAGCCAGCAACACCGTCGCCTTCAAACCGGGCAAATCGCTCAAGGACGCCGTCAACTGACGCCGCCAACCTGTCGGGAACGGCCCTCTCGTCTGCCGCGAAGGGTCGTCTCCGACGGGCGCTCCAGCCCGCTGCCGAAGCACCCGCCGAACCACCCGAAAGTCCAGCTGTGAGGGGCCGGGCGAGCCGCTAGAATCGCGCCGCCGTGTCAATTCTCCCTCGAGGCTGCGCATGAAATTCCGCTTTCTTCTCTGGATGCTGGGCCGAATGATGGCCAAGGCAAGCCGCGACAACCCCGCCTTCCGCCAGCAGCTGGCCGGCAAGGATCTGGTCTTCCAACTGCATACCCTCGACGGCAAGCTCGCCCGCCACTACATCGTTCGCGACGATCGCGTGGTCGGCAAACGCGGGCCGGCGGTGGCACCCGCCTTCGCCGTCGGCTTCAAGGATGCGGCCTACGGTTTCGCCACCATGACCGCGAAGAACAAACAGTTGGCGTTCATGCAGGGCATCCAGAACAAGGACATCCAGATCCAGGGCAACCCGGCGCTGGTGATCTGGTTCCAGGGCCTGACCAAGTACCTGGCGCCGAAGAAGAAAAAGCCGGTGGACAAAGCCGCCTGAGGCGATGCCAGACAACGAAAAAGGGGCCTCGCGGCCCCTTTTTCAGATCGGCTGCATTCAGTTCGGTTTGCCGAACTGCGACGCCAGCTCGCGCAGCGCGGCTTCGGCGGCGAGTACCTTGTTCACCGCGTCGTTGGCTTTCTCGCGGGTGATGTCGAGGCGCTCGAAGAGGCTGTCGGGAATCTCGCTCTCGGGACCGGAGCCGATGCCATGCGCACGCAGCAGGCGCACCGCGAGGAACACCAGATTCGGGTAGACCGCGTAGTCGCCGTCGTAGTCCGGATCGTTCTGGAAGCGCAGCGCGGTGCACAGCTCTTCGGGCATGTCCCAGTGCTGCATCAGCCAGCCGCCGATCTGCTCGCGGGTGATGCCCAGCAGGTGATGCTCGACGATGCTGTGGTCTATGTGCGGATTGACCTCCAGGTGCCGGCAGATCAGCGAGAAATGCGGCGGGAAGACGTGCGCCAGCACCAGGTAACCGAAGTTGTGCAGCAACCCGGCGAGGTAGGTGAGGCCGGCCTCCGGGCGGTGCGTGCGCGGCATCGCGCGGGTCAGACCCTCGATCACGGCGGCGGTGTAGATTGCCTGGTGCCAGTAGGGCGTGGCCTGCTGCGGATGATCCTTGGGCAACGCCAGGGTCTTGCCCAGCGCCAGGCCGAGGGCCAGGTTGATCACCAGATCGAAGCCGAGCACCCGGACGATGGCGTCCTCGACCGAGCGGATCTTGCCCGGCGCCGCGTAGTAAGGCGACGCCGCCCAGCTGACCACCTGGGCCGCCAGCGCGGGATCGGTTTCCACCACCCCGGTGATGTCGTCGACGCTGGCGCTCGGATCGACCCGCAGCTTGACGATCTTCTGCGCGGTCTCGGCCAGCGGCGGAATCTCGATGGTTTCCTCCAGACGCTGCTGGATGCGACGTGCGGTGAACGCCTGCACCGCCTGGATGATTTCGGCACGGTCGTCGTGCGGGCGTTTCAGGTTCGGCCGGATGTTGCTCAGCGGCTCGCCGAAATGCGCGGAGCTGGCCTTGTTCAGCAACGCCTTGAAGCTGTCGCCGGCGATGTCCAGCAGCAGCCCCGGCTGGCCCGACTCGATGCTCAGCTCACGCTGCTGCAGCAGCCGCTCTTCGTACAGGCATGGCGAGCTGGTCAGCATCGGCAGCGCCGGAAGCAGGCTCAGCGCGTGCTTGCTCAGCATCTTTTCCAGGCGCTCTGGCTTCACCGCGGTGAGCTGGCGCCCGGTCAGTTCGGCCAGGCGGCCGAGGTCGAGCATCTGGCTGCGCGGGTAGAGCACCAGCAGCGCGCCAACGGCGTCCTCGAGCAGCACCGCCTGTACCCGCTGTTCCGGGTTCAACGCGCCCTGCTCGCTGCGTTCCTTGAGAGGCAGGCCGAGCTTCTCCAGCAGTTGCGTGATCAGCGCAGGGGTATGGGGCGTATCGTCGGAGACAAGCGCGACTTCGGTCATCAACTGATTCCTACAGGCATTTGTGCCGAAGTATACCCATCGTTTCCGCCGAGCGCGGCCTCCCCCGGCGGGCGGCGCGTGAGCGCCGTCACACCTGGCCGTATTGCTGGCCGTGGCGGAGCCAGCGTTCGAGCAGCGGGCTGACATGCTGGGGCCATTGCGCCAGCAGGGTCTGCGCCGCATCGCGCACCGCCGGCAGCAGCTCGGCGTCGCGCATCAGGTCGGCGACCTTGAACTGCAGCAGGCCGGTCTGGCGGGTGCCGAGCATCTCGCCGGGGCCGCGCAGCTCGAGGTCCTTCTCGGCGATGAGGAAACCGTCGCAGGTCTCGCGCATGATCGCCAGGCGCTCGCGGCCCATCTGCGACAGCGGTGCGTGATACAGCAGTACGCAATGGCTGGCCGCGCTGCCGCGACCGACCCGCCCGCGCAACTGGTGCAGCTGGGCGAGGCCGAGCCGCTCGGGGTTCTCGATGATCATCAGGCTGGCGTTGGGCACGTCGACGCCCACTTCGATCACCGTGGTCGCCACCAGCAGCTGCAGCTCGCCCTGCTTGAACGCGGCCATGATCTCGGCCTTCTCGGCCGGCTTCATGCGCCCGTGGATCAGCCCGACACGCACCTCGCCGAGCGCCGCGGTCAGCTCCTCGAAGCTGGTCTCCGCCGCCTGGCAGGTCAGCTCCTCGGATTCCTCGATCAGCGTGCACACCCAGTAGGCCTGGCGTCCCTCGCGGCAGGCGGCGCGAACCCGCTCGACCACTTCCAGGCGGCGGCTGTCGGCGATCACCAGGGTGTTCACCGGCGTGCGCCCCGGCGGCAGCTCGTCGAGGATCGAGGTGTCGAGGTCGGCGTAGGCACTCATCGCAAGCGTCCGCGGGATCGGCGTGGCGGTCATGATCAGCTGGTGCGGGCAGAGCCGCCCGTCGATGCCTTTCTGCCGCAATGCCAGGCGCTGCTGCACGCCGAAGCGGTGCTGCTCGTCGATGATCACCAGCGCCAGGCGGGCGAACTTCACCTCGTCCTGGAACAGCGCATGGGTGCCCACCACCATCGGCGCTTCGCCGGCGATGCGCTGCAGCGCCGCCGCGCGGGCCTTGCCCTTGAGCTTGCCGGCCAGCCAGGCGACCTCGATGCCGAGCGGTTCCAGCCAGCGGCTGAAGTTGATGAAGTGCTGCTCGGCAAGGATCTCCGTGGGCGCCATCAGCGCCACCTGGTAACCCGCCTCCAGCGCCTGCAGCGCGGCCAGCGCGGCGACCACGGTCTTGCCGGCGCCGACATCGCCCTGCACCAGGCGCAGCATCGGCTCGTCCTGGGCCAGGTCATAGGCGATCTCGGCGCCGACCCGGCTCTGCGCGCCGGTGGGCGCGAAGCCGAGGTTGCGCAGGAAGCGCCCGGGCAGCTCGCGCGCCGGCGGCAGGCTCGGCGCCTGTTGCGCGCGTACCGATTCACGCAGGCGCTGCAGCGACAGCTGGTGGGTCAGCAGTTCCTCGAACGCCAGGCGCCGCTGCGCCCAGTGCGCGCCCTCGGCGAGTTCCTCGAGATCGGCATCGGGCGGCGGGCGGTGCAGGTAGCGGATCGCCTCGGCCAGCGGCCCGAGGTGGTGGTCGCGAGCCAGTTCATCGGGCAGCCAGTCCGGCAGGCTGTGCGGCCCGAGACGCGCCAGCGCCTGCTGGCTGAGCTGGCGCAGGCGCTGCTGGGTGAGGCCTTCGGTGGTCGGGTAGATCGGCGTCAGCGTCTGCTCCACCGGCATGTCCTGCGCATCGCTGAGCGCGCGGTACTCCGGGTGGTAGATCTCCAGCCCGGTGGCGCCGGGGCGGACTTCGCCGTAGCAGCGCAGGTGACTGCCGCGCTTGAGGCCGTCCTTCTGCGCCTGACTGAAGTGGAAGAAACGCAGGCTGAGCGTGCCGCTGCCGTCTTGCAGGCGCACCAGCAGGCTGCGGCGGCGCCCCATGACCACGTCGGCACCGGCGACGATGCCTTCGATCACCGCGTCCTGGCCCGGACGCAGCGCGCCGATGGGCGTGACGCGGGTGCGGTCCTGGTAGCGCAAGGGCAGATGGAAGAGAACGTCCTGCAGGTTTTCCAGGCCAACCTTGGCGAGCTTCTCGGCGAGCGCCGCGCCAACGCCCTTGAGCGCGGTCACCGGGACCTGGGCGAGTTCGGTCATGCCGTTTGCACGGCATCCTGCGGGCGCGCGACCGAGCAGAGGCGGATAGAGTCGGCCAGCACTTCGATGGCCTTGGGCCGCGGGAAGCTGGCGCGCCAGGCGATCGCTACGGTGCGCCAGGGTGCGGGTGCCGTCAGCGGACGCACTTCGATCACGCCGGGGGCGTAGTGATGGCTGTCGACGGCGGAGAACGGCAGGATCGATACGCCGAGCCCGGAGGCAACCATGTGGCGGATGGTTTCCAGCGAGCTGGATTCGACCGTGGTGTGCTTGGCCGCTTCCTCGCCCTTGCGCAGGGTCGGGCAGGCTTCCAGCACCTGGTCGCGGAAGCAGTGGCCCTCGCCCAGCAGCAGCAGGCTCTTGTCGTTGAGCAGCTCGCTGTCGATGGTCTTCTTCGCGGTCCACGGATGGCCGGCCGGCATCAGCACATAGAACGGCTCGTCGTACAGTGGCTTGGTCAGCACGTCGGCTTCGTTGAACGGCAGCGCGACGATGATCGCGTCCAGCTCGCCGGTGCGCAGCTTGTCGCGCAGCACGTGGGTGAAGTTTTCCTCGATGTACAGCGGCATCTGCGGGGCGACCCGGTGCAGCTGCGGGATCAGGTGCGGGAACAGGTAGGGACCGACGGTGTAGATGGCGCCGACCTTGAGTGGCGCGGCGAGCTGGTTCTTGCCGGCCTGGGCCAGCTCACGGATGCCCTGAGCCTGCTCGAGCACCTTCTGCGCCTGAGTGACGATGCCCTCGCCGGTCGGCGTCAGGCGCACCGCGCTCTTGCTGCGCTCGAAGATCAGCACGCCGAGTTCGTCTTCGAGTTTCTTCACGCCCACCGACAACGTTGGCTGACTGACATGACAACGATCCGCCGCGCGGCCGAAATGCTGCTCCTGGGCGAGGGTGACGATGTAGCGCAGTTCGGTGAGGGTCATGAGTGTCTTCCATTGAGTGCAGCCAAGCATAACGGCTGCACCCGATGGAACCAACCGCTATGGCCGACGGGCGTCGGCCGCGAATCCCGGAGCCGGCCGGCGACCTCGCGAGTTGGCGTCAGACAAGGCCTGGGCGGCCGGCAATGCCCGGGGCGCGGAGTGATGATCGGTAGCCGCTTCACTCGTCCCTCGGGCCGCGCCGCCGCGCGTTGGCCGCAAGCATGGCCCGGAGGTATCTGGCCGCCCGCTTCACCGCAATCTGGCCGACACGCCGCCGTTGTCAGCTGCGTTTGAGCTCATAGCTCAGCGGCATGATGATCTCGATCGTGCCGTCGTTGAGCAGCTCCGGCGGCGGCTTCGGCAGCGGTTGCGCCTTGCGGATAACTTCGAGCGTGGCGCGGTCGATCAGCCGGTTGCCGGAGCGGCCGACCAGTTCGTAGGCCAGCACGCGGCCTTCGGCGTCGACCGTGAAGCGCAGGCTGTTGGTGCGGATGCCGGGCCTCTCGCCGCGCTTGGCAGCTTCCGGGTATTTCTGGAAGCGCGCCAGTTGCGTCTGCAGCTGGCTCTGCCAGGTCTGCTTGGCCTGCTGCCGGGCGATCGACACGCTCGGCGCTTCGGCTGCAGCGGGCGCGGATGCACGCTCGGTAGGCGCCGGCTCGGCATCTTCCTCGGCTTTCTCCGGGGTAGGCTGCGGCGGCTTGGGCTCCGGCGGTTTTTCCTGGACGGGCTTCGGCTTGGGCTTGACCACCGGCTTGGGCTTGGCCAAGGCGATCGTCGGCTTCGGCGCTTCGACCAGTTTGGGCTCGGGCTCCGGTTCCGGCTCGGGCTCTACCTTCGGCGGCGGGGGCGGCGGCTTCACCGGAGCGGGCTCCAGCTCGACCATCATGGCCGCGGGCGGCAGTTCCACCGGCGGCGTGTGCGGCCGCCAGAACAGCGCCCAGCAGGCCAACCCGACATGCAGCCCGAGCACCAGCAGCAGGCTGACGCCCCACAGCGACAGGATGCGCGATCGACTCATTTTCCGACGGTCTCGAGTCCCACCAGGCCGATCTTCAGGTAGCCGGCGCCGCGCAGGGCGTCCATGACTTCCATCAGGTTGCCGTACTCCACGGCGGTGTCACCCCTGACGAAGATGGTCTTGTCCTTGTCGCCGCCGGTCAGCGCGTCCAGGGTCGCACCGAGCTTCTCCTTGGCGACCGCGTCGTTGCCGACGAACAGGCTCTGGTCTTCCTTGATGCTCAGGTAGATCGGCTTGTCCGGGCGCGGCGCGGGCTTGGCGGTGGAAGCCGGCAAGTCGAGCTTGACGTCCACGGTGGCCAGCGGCGCGGCGACCATGAAGATGATCAGCAGCACCAGCATGACGTCGATGAAGGGGGTGACGTTGATCTCGTGCGACTCGACGAGGTCATCGCCCCCTTCGTTCAGATGCAGGCCCATGGCTCAGCCCACCTTGGCCACGTGCGGCGCCTGGCTGCGTTCGCCCGGCGTCGGCAGATGATCGAGGTCGCGGCTGACCAGCAGCAGGACCTGGGCGGAAGCGTCGGCGACCTGCGCCTTGTAGCCGGTGATGGAGCGGGCGAAGACGTTGTAGATGACCACCGCGGGAATCGCCGCGACCAGGCCCAGCGCGGTCGCCAGCAAGGCTTCGGCGATACCGGGGGCGACCACGGCGAGGTTGGTGGTCTGCGATTTGGCGATGCCGATGAAGCTGTTCATGATGCCCCAGACGGTGCCGAACAGGCCGACGAAGGGTGCCGTGGAACCGATGGTGGCGAGCACGCCGGTGCCCTGGCTCATGTTGCGCCCGCAGGCGGCGACCAGGCGCTCGAGGCGGAAGCTGACGCGCTCCTTGATGCCGTCCTTTTCCCTGCTGCCGGCAGACAGCTGCAGCTCTTCCTGCGCGTCCTCGATCAGCAACTGGCTGAAGCTGTGCTTCACGCGGGCCTGTTCGGCGGCCTGATTGAGCGTGCGCACGCCCTTCAGCTCGACCAGTTCGCGACGCAGCCGGCGCTTGGCGCGCAGCAGCTCCAGGCCCTTGGCGATCCAGATCGTCCAGGTGATCACCGAGGCGATGGCCAGGCCGATCATCACGCCTTTAACGATGACGTCGGCATTCTGGAACATGCCCCAGGGAGACAGGTCGTGCGGCAGGCCGTTTTCCGTCTCGGCGGCGGCCAGTGCCTCGGCGGCGGCATCGCTCGGCGGTGCCGCGGCGTCACCCTGCGGTGCGGCCTGCGCACTAGCGTCGACGGTCGGCTGCTGCGACACGTCGCCCACCGGAGCGGCGTTCTGAGCCGGCACCGTAGCAGCCGCGGGGGCGTTGGCGGTGCCTTCGCTCTGCTGGGCGAAACCGGCGACCGGCGTCAGCAGCAGGCTGAACAACAGGGTACCGAGAATGCGGGACAACGGCTGGGCGCTGGAGAGGGTGGATTTCATGCGGGCCTGACCTGAGAAGAAGACAAAGGCGATTACCGGGCGTTTTGCACGCCGGACCGGAAGGCCTGCCATTATTGCAATTAATTCTTGTTTGTAAACTGAAATGCTTCGCGACCTTACGGTCGCCCGGCTCGGAAAGCGGCGAGGCAGCCGCTATGCTGCTCTTTTTTTGCGGAGCACGCCGATGTCCGAACACCCTTCGCTGCTGATCGCCGGATGCGGGGATATCGGCTGTCGTCTCGGCGAGCGGCTGGCCGCCGCCGGCTGGCTCGTCCACGGCCTGCGACGAAACGTCGCCGCACTGCCGGCGGCGGTGCTTCCAGTCGAGGGCGATCTGGCCGCACCGGACGTACCCCCGCAGTGGCCGGACGCCGCCCCCGACTACGTGGTGTACGCCGCCGCGGCCAGCCAGCATGACGAGGCCGGCTACCGCGCCGCCTACGTCGAGGGCGTGCGCCATCTGCTCGGCTGGCTGCGGCAGCGCAAGCAGCGGCCGCGGCGCCTGCTGTTCGTCTCCAGTACCGGGGTCTATGCCCAACATGACGGCGAATGGGTGGACGAGCGCTCGCCCACCCAGCCAACCGGCTACACCGGCCGGATCATGCTGGAAGCCGAGCGGCTGGCGCTCGCAAGCGGCCATCCGACAAGCGTGGTGCGTATGGCCGGGCTTTACGGGCCGGGCAGTCGCTGGCTGATCGAGCAGGCCCGGCAGGGCTATCAGGCGAGCCGCGAACCGCCGCTGTACGCCAACCGCATCCACCGCGACGACGCCGCCAGCCTGCTGGCGACCCTGCTGCAGGCGGACGCCGCCGGTCAGCCGCTGGACGACTGCTACCTCGGCGTGGACGACACGCCGGCGCCGTTGCACGAGGTGATCGACTGGCTGCGCGAACGCCTTCGGGTCGGCGACGTGCCAGACCAACCGCTGTCGCGGCGCGCCGGCAGCAAGCGCTGCAGCAACGCCCGCGCGCTGGCGCTGGGTTGGCGTCCGGCCTATCCGAGTTACCGCGAAGGCTACGCGGCGATGCTCGACTGAGCCGGCGGCGGCCGCGAGGCATGCATCTTGCTGCGAGGCAAGTACCTTCCTCTGCCGGTCGCCGCCATGCTGCATTCGCACCTGACCACCCTGCACGCGGTCTCCCTGGCCCTCGACATCCTCTGCCAGGACGGCGCGATGAGCCCGGAAACGCTGCTCGCCGGCAGCGGCATACGCCTGCAGGACCTGCAACGCACCGACCTGCGCATCGCCATCGCCCAGGAGCGCCGCGTGTTCCTCAACGCCGTCGCGCAGCGCTGCGACCTCGGCCTGGAGATGGGCCGGCGCATGCACGTGTCGTCCTACGGGTTGCTTGGTTACACCCTGCTGTCAGCCGCCACCCTGGGTGACGCCCTGGAACTGGCGCTCGGCTACCCGGCGCTGCTCGGCACGCTGTTCGAGCTGCGTCTGCGCGACGAGGGTGACATGGTCTGGATGGAGGCCGGCGGCTACCGCGAGCTGCCCGAGCTCGAGGTGTTCAACGTCGAGTTCTGCCTGGCCTCGCTGAAGCTGATCTGCGATGACCTCCTCGGCCAGCCGCTGCCGTTGCTCGGCGCGTGTTTCCAGCACGCCTCGCCCGCCTATAACGCGCTCTACGCGCACAACTTCCCCTGCCCGGTGCACTTCGAAGCCAGTCGCAACGCCTTCGGCTTCGCGCGCCACTGGCTCGAACGCCGCCTGCCGTTGGCCGATGCGGTGACCCACCGCGACATGCTCGAACGCAGCCGCCAGCTCAACCGCGAATTCGCCTGCCGCCAGGCGCTGATCAGCCGTGCCCGCCAGGTGCTCGCCGACGCCCTGCCGCGAGCGCCCGGTCTGGAGGAACTGGCGCGTCAGCTGCACTGCTCGCCGCGCAGCCTGCGCCGCCACCTGCAGGACGCCGGCACCTGCTACCAGGCGCTGCTCGACGAGCTGCGCTACGAACATGCGCGACAGCTGCTGGAACAGGAGCGCCTGCCGATCCACCGCATCGCCGAAGCCATGGGCTACAGCGAGACGGCGAGCTTCCGGCACGCCTTCCAGCGCTGGAGCGGAACCACGCCGAGCCGCTTCCGGCATCCCGCGGCGGCCGGCTGACCAGCACCGCCGCGCACCGGGAGAGGGCAGCCGCGGCCCCATCCTGTGGCCACATCGATCCCTTTTTGGCCGTTCCGCACGTTTCCTCGCGCGCCCAATCACCGGACACTGGAACGCAGCCATCGCCGGGAGAACGACACCATGCTGACCGTCTATAGCGACGACCACCGCCTGCACCACGGCCGCTGCGAACTGATCGACGGCGAGTTGAAGCCGTGCTTCGAAATGCCCTCGCGCGCCGACCACGTGCTGCAGCGCGTGCGCCAGCAGAACCTCGGCGAGGTGATCGCCCCCACCGACTTCGGCCGCGCGCCGATCGAACGCATCCACGACCGCGCCTACCTGGAATTCTTCGAGGGCGCCTGGGCACGCTGGGCGGCGATGGGCCGACCGGGCGACCTGATGCCCTTCACCTGGCCGGCGCGCACCCTGCGCGGGGTGATACCGGACAACCTGCACGGCCAGCTCGGCTACTACAGCTTCGACGGTGGCGCACCGATCACCGCCGGCACCTGGCAGGCCGCCTGGAGCGCCGCACAGGTCGCCCTGACCGGGCACCAGCACCTGGCCGGCGGCGCCCGCAGCGCCTTCGCCCTGTGCCGTCCGCCGGGCCACCATGCCGCGGCCGACCTGATGGGCGGCTACTGCTACCTGAACAACATCGCCATCGCCGCCCAGGCCTTCCTCGACGCCGGCTGCAAGCGCGTCGCCATCCTCGACGTCGACTATCACCACGGCAACGGCACCCAGTCGATCTTCTATGGGCGCGACGACGTGCTGTTCACCTCGATCCATGGCGATCCGCGCTTCGAGTTTCCGTTCTTCCTCGGCTATGCCGACGAAACCGGCGAAGGCGCCGGTGAGGGCTTCAACCTGAACCTGCCGCTACCCGCCGGCAGCGCCTGGGCCGCCTGGGGCGCGGCGCTGGACAGTGCCTGCGAGCGGATCGCCGCCTACGGCGCCGAGGTGGTGCTGGTGTCGCTGGGCGTGGACACCTTCAAGGAAGACCCCATCTCGCAGTTCAAGCTGGACAGCCCGGACTACCTGCGCATGGGCGAACGCATCGCGCGTCTCGGCAAACCGACGCTGTTCGTCATGGAGGGCGGCTACGCGGTGGAGGAAATCGGCATCAATGCGGTGAATGTGCTGGAAGGTTTCGAAGGCGCCTGAGCACAGGCGGCGATTCGATGTTGGGAGTTCATTTCATTAGGGGGAAGAACATGAAGAAGATCCATCGCCTGCTCGGCAGCGCGATCTGCGCTGCGACCCTGCTGGCCGGCGCGGCACACGCCGCCGAACGTGAACTGCGCGTCTACAACTGGGCGGACTACATCCTTCCGCAGACCCTCAAGGACTTCCAGCAGGGCAGCGGCATCAAGCTGATCTGGGACACCTTCGATACCAACGAGGCGCTCGAAGCCAAGCTGCTAACCGGCAATTCCGGCTACGACCTGGTGGTACCGTCCAACCAGTTCCTCGAAACCCAGATCAAGGCCGGCGTGTTCCAGAAACTCGACAAGAGCAAGCTGCCGAACTGGAAGCACCTGGACCCGGCGCTGCTCAAGCTGCTCGACTCCAATGACCCGGGCAACCAGTACGGCGTGCCCTACATGTACGGCACCGTGCTAATCGGCTTCAACCCGGCCAAGGTCAAGGCCGCGCTGGGCGACGACGCGCCGGTGGACAGCTGGGACCTGGTGTTCAAGCCGGAGAACATGGAGAAGCTCAAGGCCTGCGGCGTGGCGATGCTCGACTCGCCGACCGAAATCCTGCCGATCGCCCTGCACTACCTGGGCCTCGACCCCAACAGCACTAACCCGGATGACTACAGGAAGGTCACCGAGCTGATGCTCAAGGTCCGTCCCTACGTCACCTATTTCCACTCGGCGAAGTACATGACCGACATCGCCAACGGCGACATCTGCGTCGCGGTGGGCTACTCGGGGAGCTTCTACCAGTTCGGCAACCGGGCCAAGGAAGCGGGCAACGGCGTGGTGGTCGACTGGCGCCTGCCGAAGGAAGGCGCGCCGATCTGGTTCGATACCTTCGCCATTCCGAAGAGCGCGAAGAACGTCGAGGAAGCCCACGCCTTCCTCAACAACCTGCTCGATCCGAAGGTGATCGCGCCGATCAGCGATTTCCTCGGCTACCCGAACCCGAACGCCGACTCGATGCCGCTGGTGAGCAAGGAGATCAGCGAGAACGTCGGACTGACGCCCACCGCCGACGCGCAGAAGACGCTTTACACGGTCAGCCCGCTGCCGGCGAAGGCCGAACGCGAGCGCACCCGCGCCTGGACCAAGATCAAGTCCGGCACCTGAAGGTTTTCGACGCCCAAAAAAAACCGGCCAGTGGCCGGTTTTTTCGTTCTGCCGCCATCATTCGCCGCGGATGTAACCCTCGAGGTGCTGGATCAGGCTTTCCTGCTCGGCATTGATCTCCTTCACCAGGTCGCCGATCGACAGCAGGCCGATCAGCCGCCCTTCCTCGATCACCGGCAGATGGCGCAGGTGGCGCTCGGTCATCAGCTGCATGCATTCCTTGATGTCCTGGCGCGGATCGACGGTGATCACCGCCGAGGTCATGATCGCGCTGACCGGCGTACCGATCGAGGAACGCCCCTGCAGCACCACTTTGCGCGCGTAATCACGCTCGCTGACGATGCCCACGAGGCGGCCGTCGACATCGGTGACCGGCAGCGCGCCGACATTCTTCTCCGCCATCTGCCGGAGCGCGTCGAGCACGGTGTCCTCGGGCGCGATGGTGTGGATGCTCTGGATCTGTTTGCCCTTGAGAATTTGCGCAACGCTTTTCATCGGATTCCCCCTGTTCTCGCCCACGCCGGCGGCTGGCTGTATTGGTCATAGCATTCCGTAGCCAGCGCGCCAGTTCAAAGCGACATAACGCATCGACGCGATTGAGAAAATTCGCGTACGCGCTCCAAACACAGGAGGTCAGCCGTGTCGGCGGCTCAGCGCGCCGCGCGGTAGGCCTTCTTCAGCGCGGTCAGATCGTCGGGACTGCAGAGGCTCGGCGTGGCGCCGGTCATGTCGTAGCAACGCTGCCCGAAGCCCATCGGCCAGTAGATGATCGCGAAGGGCGGCCAGAAGATCGAAGCCGGGCGGAAGCGCGCGCGCAGACGGCCGCGCTCGGTAGAGCCGGTGGCGCTGGTCAGCGTATAGGGCACGCCGCCGGCGCGATTCCAGAAGAACGGCCGAACCTTGATCAGACCCTGGTGGTACTGCTGGGGACGCCCGTCGATGGCGAGGGTGCTCTGCTCGGGCAACTTGAACCAGGCCTTGGTGGAGCAGGCACTGGTGAGAAGGGCGAGGCAAAGCAACAGGGCGATGCGCAGGAAGGACATGCGGACAATTCCTTTTGTGGGGACGGGAAATGCCGGGGTCCAGCCCGGCGGGCGCGGAGTATACCGATGGCATTCCGGCGCACAAGAAAAAGGGAGCCCAAAGGCTCCCTTTTCATACCCGGCAGTTGTCAGCCTTCGATTTCCACCAGCACTTCGCCCGGATTGACGCGGTCGCCCTTGACCACGTGCACCGCCTTGACGGTACCGGCGATGGGCGCCTGCACCTCGGTTTCCATCTTCATCGCCTCGGTGATCAGCACGGCCTGGCCGGCCTTGACCGTGTCGCCTTCCTTGACCAGCACGTCGACGATGTTGCCCGGCATGCTGGTGCTCACGTCGCCCGGCGCGCTGGCCTGCTTGCGGCCGCCGTCGGCGCCGGCGACGTAGTCGTTGAGCGCCTCGAACACCACTTCTTCGGGCATGCCGTCGATGGACAGGTAGAAGTGCCGCTTGCCGCTGCCCTTGACGCCGACGCCGGTGATGTCGACGCGGTAGCTCTCGCCGTGGACGTCGATGACGAACTCGGTGGGCACGCCCTTGCCGCTCACCGGTGCCACGCCGCCGGCTTCCGGAATCGGCAGCAGCGCTTCGGGAACCAGGTTGCCGGCTTCACGCTCCTCGAGGAACTTGCGGCCGATGTCGGGGAACATCGCGTAGGTCAGCACGTCCTCTTCGCTCTTGGCCAGCGCACCGATTTCCTTGCGCAGCTTGTCCAGCTCCGGCGCAATCAGGTCGGCCGGGCGCACGTCGATGACCTCCTCGTTGCCGATCGCCAGGTGCCGCAGCTTGTCGTCGACCACGCCCGGCGCCGTGCCGTAACGGCCCTGCAGGTACAGCTTCACCTCGTTGGTGATGGTCTTGTAGCGCTCGCCGGCGAGTACGTTGAACACCGCCTGGGTGCCGACGATCTGCGAGGTGGGCGTCACCAGCGGCGGGTAGCCGAGGTCCTTGCGCACCTTCGGGATTTCCTCGAAGACCTCGTTGATGCGGTTCAGCGCGCCCTGCTCCTTGAGCTGGTTGGCGAGGTTGGAAATCATCCCGCCGGGCACCTGGTTGACCTGCACACGGGTGTCGACGCCGGTGAATTCGCTCTCGAACTGGTGGTACTTCTTGCGGATCGCGTAGAAGTACACGCCGATCTCCTGGATCAGCGCCAGGTCGAGGCCGGTGTCGTAGGGACTGCCGCGCAGCGCGGCGACCATCGATTCGGTGCCCGGATGGCTGGTGCCCCAGGCCATGCTGGAGATGGCGGTGTCGATGTGGTCGGCGCCGCTCTCGATGGCCTTGAGCTGGCACATGCTGGCGACGCCGGCCGTGTCGTGGGAATGGATGAACACCGGCAGCGGGGAGGCGTCCTTGAGCGCCTTGACCAGGTCGCCGGTGGCGAACGGCGTCAGCAGGCCGGCCATGTCCTTGATCGCGATGGAGTCCACGCCCATCGCTTCCATGGCCTTGGCCTGGGCGACGAAGGCGTCGACCGTGTGCACCGGGCTGGTGGTGTAGCAGAGCGTGCCCTGGGCGTGCTTGCCGGATTTCTTCACCGCGCGGATCGCGGTTTCCAGGTTGCGCACGTCGTTCATCGCGTCGAACACGCGGAACACGTCGATGCCGCGGGCGGCGGCCTTGGCGACGAACGCCTCGACCACGTCGTCGCTGTAGTGGCGATAGCCGAGCAGGTTCTGCCCGCGCAGGAGCATCTGCAGGCGCGTGTTGGGCAGTGCCTCGCGCAGCTGGCGCAGGCGCTCCCACGGGTCTTCCTTGAGGAAGCGCACGCAGGCGTCGAAGGTGGCGCCGCCCCAGACTTCCAGCGACCAGTAGCCGACGCGGTCGAGCTTCTCGCAGATCGGCAGCATGTCTTCGGTGCGCATGCGCGTGGCGAGCAGCGACTGATGGGCGTCGCGCAGGATGGTATCGGTGACCGTGATCTTCTTGCTCATCTCTGATTCTCCCTCTGGCCGCTGATCCGCGGCGACCCGGCCCAGGCCGGGCACGATTCGTTAAAGCCCGGCGTGGGCGGCGATGGCGGCGGCGATGGCCAGGGCCAGCTCGCCCGGCTTGCGCTTGATCGAGTAGTTCAGCAGCTCCGGATGGTTGTCGACGAAGCTGGTGTTGAACTGGCCGCTGCGGAATTCCGGGTCTTCGAGAATCTGCTGGTAGTAGGTGGCGGTGGTCTTGACCCCCTGCAGGCGCATGTCGTCCAGCGCCCGCGAACCGCGCGCCAGCGCCTCCTCCCAGGTCAGCGCCCAGACAATCAGCTTCAGGCACATGGAGTCGTAGTACGGCGGGATGGTGTAGCCGGTGTAGATCGCCGTATCGGTACGCACGCCGGGGCCGCCGGGCGCGTAGTAGCGGGTGATCTTGCCGAAGCTGGGCAGGAAGTTGTTGCGCGGCTCCTCGGCGTTGATGCGGAACTGCAGGGCGAAGCCGCGGTACTGGATGTCCTCCTGCTTCACCGACAGCTGCAGCCCGGAGGCGATGCAGATCTGCTCGCGGACGATGTCGATGCCGGTGATTTCCTCGGTGATGGTGTGTTCCACCTGCACCCGGGTGTTCATCTCCATGAAGTACACCTCGCCGTCGGCGAGCAGGAACTCCACGGTCCCGGCGTTCTCGTAGCCCACCGCCTTGGCCGCGCGCACCGCCAGGTCGCCGATGTAGGCACGCTGCTCGGGGGTGAGCTGCGGGCTCGGGGCGATCTCGATGAGCTTCTGGTTGCGCCGCTGGATCGAGCAGTCACGCTCGAACAGGTGCACGGTGTTGCCGAAGGAGTCGGCGAGGATCTGCGCCTCGATGTGCTTGGGCTCGACGATGCACTTCTCGAGGAACACCTCGGCCGAACCGAACGCCTTGGTCGCCTCGGAAATCACCCGCGGGAAGTTCTGCTCCAGCTCCTCGCGCGAGTTGCAACGGCGAATGCCGCGCCCGCCGCCGCCGGAGGTGGCCTTGAGCATCACCGGATAACCGATGCGCTCGCCTTCGCGCAGTGCTTCGGCAAGGTCGGCGACGTTGCCCTCGGTGCCCGGCGTGACCGGCACGCCGGCCTTGATCATGCTGCGCCGCGCTTCGGTCTTGTCGCCCATGCGGCGGATCACCGAGGCCGACGGACCGATGAAGCGAATGCCCCGCTCCACGCAGATTTCCGCCAGCTCGGCGTTCTCCGAGAGAAAGCCATAGCCGGGATGCAGTGCATCGCAGCCGGTTTCCACCGCCAGGTTGACCAGCTTGCGCGGGTTCAGATAGCCGGCCAGCGGATCATCGCCGATGAAATGCGCCTCGTCCGCGCGCTTGACGTGCAACGCCATGCGGTCGGCTTCGGAGTAGACGGCCACCGAACGGATGCCCATCTCGGCGCAGGCGCGCACGATACGGACGGCAATCTCTCCGCGGTTGGCGATCAGGATTTTCTTGATCACGCGTGTCTTCCTCGACCCAGTGAACAGATGCCCAGCGTGTGGGCGGCGTGCGACCGGACTTCATGTAGCGGCCTTGCGGCAACACTACGCCGGATCACCGATCAGCAAAAATCAATAATTGTTGGGTCAGCTATTAGGAATGACTTATCTTTCTGCTCGTTCGAGCAACCGGTAATCCCCAACGCGGCGCGAAAGAGGTCGGAATAGATGCGTAAGTCCTTGATGCGCATGACGTTGCGCCAACTCCAGGTATTCAACGCGGTGTGCGACACGCGCTCCTACAGCCGCGCCGCGGAGGAAATGTCGCTGAGCCAGCCGGCGGTGAGCCTGCAGATTCGTCAGTTGGAAGAGCTGATCGGCCAGCCGCTGTTCGACTACGTGAGCAAGAAGCTCTACCTCACCGATGCGGCGGAAGCGCTCAAGCGCGCCAGCCTGGACATCTTCGGGCGCCTGGAAAGCCTCGACATGCAGCTGTCCGACCTGCAGGGCTCGCTGCAGGGCCAGCTCAAACTGGCGGTGGAATCCTCGGCGAAATACTTCGTGCCGCACCTGTTCGCCGCATTTCGCGAGAGCCATCCGGAAGTCAGCCTGCAACTGGTGGTGATCAACCATGTCCAGGCGGTGCGTCGGCTGTCGGCCAATCGCGACGACCTGCTGATCATGTCCCAGGTGCCGCAGGACGGCTCCCTGGAATTCCTGCCGTTCCTCGACAACCCGATCGTCGCCGTGGCTCCGGCCGGGCATCCGCTGTGCGCCGAGGCCTCACTGACGCTGCAGGACCTGACGCCCTGGCCGCTGTTGATCCGCGAAACCGGCTCCGGCACACGCCAGGCCTGCGAGGACTACTTCCACCAGAAGCGCGCGCACTTCGCCCAGACCCTGGAGCTGAGCTCCACCGAGGCGCAACGCGAAGCGGTGATCGCCGGGCTCGGCCTGGCGTTGCTGCCCCGCCACGCGGTGCGCCGCGAGCTGGAAGGCGGCCTGCTGCGCGAGCTGCCGGTGCGCGAACTGCCGCTGATGCACAGCTGGTGCCTGGTGCACCCGCGCGGCAAGTACCTCTCGCCGGTGGCGCAGACCTTCTTCGCCTTCGTCCGCGGCGAACGGGCGAGGATCAGTGCGCTGGCGGCGCGCTTCGGCGGTCGTCCAGCGAACCGCTGAGGGCGTTGAGGGCAATCAGGTCGGGGTAGGCATCGAGTTCCTGTTGCAGCAGGCGCTGCTCGGAATAAGCCTCGATGGCGCGGCGGAATTCCATGCGCCGCTGGTCGAGCTGCTTGCGGCGGTTCTTGCTGTCGAGGGTGGAGGGCTGACTGAGCATTGCTGGTACTCCCCTTGGACGAGTGGAGCACCAGTATCCTGCGTGCAAATGACGGTTTGGCGACAGCGCGGACGCCTCAGCGCGTCAGAATGAGCCCGTCCAGCTCATCGCCACCCAACGCGCGGGCTGCTGGCCTTCGCTGGTGGCGTTGAACAGCAGCGCTACCCGGTTCTCCTGCATCCGCCAGGCGGCGCCGAGCTGGGCACGCACCCAGGCGCGGTCGTCCGAAGCCTGTTGCAGGCTGAAACGCTGCGCTCCCCAGTAGGCGTCGATGTCATCGGCGTCATCCTGCACCCGACGAACGCCTTCGAAGCCGGCCAGCAACTCGAGATGGTCGGCCAGCGGATACCGGGCGTTCAGGCCCAGGCGCATTTCCGAGACGGCCTGCTCGCGCGTGGCCAGCGACATCGCCTGGCTGCCGCCCTTCTCGTCATACGACGAAACCCGCGCCTGCACGTAGTTCAGGTCCGCATAGGGCGACAGTTCCACCCCCATCGGCTGCCACAGGCGCTCCCAGTCCAGGCGCGCGCGCAACGCCCAGGTATCGACCTTGGGGTCGGCGCTGGACGTCTCGGCGCCGAGAAGAGTCGAGTACTCGCGGCGGGTATCGGCTTCGCCATGGTTGTAGTACGCCGTCAGCGTCGACCACAGATTCGGCGACACGGCCGCCACCGGCGCGATGAATTCCAGCAGCAGATACTCACCGCGCTGTTTGACGGAGCCGGGGCCCGCATGACCGTCCTGCGCGCGGGTCTTGCCGACAGCGAGACCCAACTGGGCACCGCTCTCGGTCAGGCGCTGGCATCCACCCACCTCCGCGGCGCCGCCGGTGTCGCCGGTGCCGCTCAGGTCATCGCCACCCCAGTCACCCGCCAGCCAGGCGCAGTTCTGCTTGCCGGGCGCGACGCGCATATCCAGCGGATGGCCGTGGTTCCCGCTCAGCACCAGGACCGCCGAATCGATCGCCAGGCTGGAGACTCCGCTGGCCTGCCGGCGCAGCCCGTCGAGCGCGCCCGGCTGCACCTGGACCTGCACCTGCACGAGATGCAGCGTCGATTCCTTCTGGATGTTGTAGTCGGCAAGCGTGCGTCCGTCCTCGAGCTGTTTGCCGGCGAAGATCAGTTTCTGCTGCTCCGGCGCGACACCCTCCTTTTCCTGGATTTTCGCCTTGAGGTCCTCGATGGTGTCGTTCGGCTCGACCTCCAGTGCGATGGTCTTGCCGGTCAGCGTCTTGACGAAAATCTGCATGGCGAACGCAGGCGTGGCCAGGCCGCACACCAACACCATCAGCAGGGCGCGCAGGGGGAGAGAACGCTTGAGAACGTGAGGCATGGGGCGGCATCCGGGGGCGAAATCAGCAGAGCCGCGCACGGTAGCAAAGTGACAGCATCAGAGCCAGAACAAAGGTTCTGACTATTCGCCCTGCTGCTTCGTCGTCTTCGGCGACAGGCGCAGGCTTCTCAGGCTGCGCTTCACGCTCTTCAGATGGTTCACCAACGCCGGGCCGCGCGCCATCGCCACGCCCATGGCGAGCACGTCGATCACCACCAAGTGGGCGATGCGCGAGGTCAGCGGGGTGTAGATCTCGGTGTCTTCCTGCACATCGATGGCCAGGTTGACGGTCGCCAGGTCGGCCAGCGGCGTCTGGCTCGGGCACAGGGTGATGAGCGTGGCGCCGCTCTCGCGAACCACGTTGGCGGTGATCAGCAGGTCCTTGGAGCGCCCGGACTGCGAGATGCACACGGCCACGTCAGTGGGCTTGAGCGTCACCGCCGACATCGCCTGCATATGCGGGTCCGAGTAAGCGGCAGCGGTCAGCAGCAGGCGGAAGAACTTGTGCTGCGCGTCCGCCGCCACCGCCCCGGATGCGCCGAAACCGTAGAACTCCACGCGCTGCGCCTGCGCACAGGCGGAGATGGCGCGCTGCAGCGCCTGCGGATCGAGGTGCTCGCGCACTTCCATCAGCGTGTGCAGCGTGGTGTCGAAGATCTTCAGGCTGAAGTCGGTGACCGAGTCGTCCTCATGGATCGCGAACTGGCCGAAGCTGGCGCCGGCGGCCAGGCTTTGCGCCAGCTTCAGCTTGAGGTCCTGGAAACCGTTGCAGCCGATGGCGCGGCAGAAGCGCACGATGGTCGGTTCACTGATGCCGACGTCATGGGCCAGATCAGCCATGGAACTGTGCATCACGGCGGCTGGATCGAGCAGCACGTGGTCGGCGACCTTGAGTTCCGATTTACGCAGGAGATGACGGGATTGGGCGATGTGCTGCAACAGGTTCACAGGCAGGACTCGTTCGGGATCGGGTGGTCGGGGCTGTAGTGACCTTGTAGTTATACTACATGAAAAGCCTTCGCGCCCAGTCGCGGTGCGGCTTTCATCTGTGTAGTGCGCGTTCCTTCGCCGCTCTCCGCGCCTGCGCAGCTTCCTGCGCAGGCGGGGTGCTGCCAGCGCTCCGCCGAACCCGCCAGGCGCCGTGGGCCGCGCGTATCCGGCCATTGCGCAACGCCCTGCCGGGGATTCGGCAGAGGTTTGCGCAGCTGGAGCGGGCTTCGCCGTCGGCAAAAACTCTGTTTCGCCGCACGAATCCACAAGCGGCTGATAAAGCTCGATATTTCCTCGCCTGGCACGTTTTTCGTTAGAGCAGCTGCTCCCGGGCCAACCGGTCCATGACAGCAAGGAGAGCACTCATGCCAACCCCCGCGTACCTGTCCCTCGAAGGCACCAAGCAGGGCCTGATCACCGCCGGCACCTTCACCGAGGACTCGGTGGGCAACATCTTCCAGGAAGGCCACGAGGACCAGATCCTGGTCCAGGCCTTCAACCACCAGGTGATCATTCCGCGCGACCCGCAGTCCGGCCAGCCGACCGGCCAGCGCGTGCACAAGCCGCTGATGATCACCAAGGTTTTCGACAAATCCTCGCCGCTGATCTTCAACTCGCTGACCTCCGGCGAGCGCCTGAGCAAGTGCCGCCTGGAGTGGTACCGCACCTCCTCCACCGGCACTCAGGAGCACTACTTCACCATCGAGCTGGAGGACGCGGTGATCGTCGACGTGCAGTCGCGGATGCCGAACTGCCAGGACCCCAACCTGTCGCACTTTACCCATCTCGAAGACGTCTATTTCACCTACCGCAAGATCGTCTGGACCCATGAAGTGTCCGGCACCTCGGGCTCCGACGACTGGCGCACGCCGATCGCCGCCTGAATCCGCTCGCCGGGGCATGGACTGCCCTGGCACCTTTTCCGGCGCGCTCTGCTCGCCCAGCGAGGCTTACACGCAGAGCGTCCTTCGCATCACCGGGAGACAGGGAATGTTCGCAGCGGCCAACACCGCGCACTTCACACTGAGCCTCGAAGGCCAGGCGCACGACCTGCAGGTGCTCGCGTTCCAGGGTCGCGAGGCGCTTTCCACGCCCTATGCCTTCGACCTGGAACTGGTCAGCGAGCATCCGGACCTGGAGCTGGAGTCCTTCCTGCACACACCCGCGTTCCTGGCCTTTTCACACGCCGGCGGCGGCATCCACGGGCTGGTCCGGAGCATCGCCCAGGGCGAGTCCGGCAAGCGCCTGACCCGCTATCGGATGACCCTGGTGCCGCAGTTGGCGTACCTGGCCTACCGGATCAACCAGCGCATCTTCCAGCACCTGAGCGTGCCGCAGATCGTCGCCCAGGTGCT